>JBARRZ010000278.1:0-15459 GCA_049644465.1 Limnothrix sp. | reverse complement strand
GTTGTAACTCGCCACCAGAAAACTGTTGCGGCTCTTGAAAAAAATAGTAGACGTAGGTTAGTTCTCTCGTGCAGGTATTATCACTACCAGAGTCATTATGCAGTTTGTAAAAGTTGCCATCATTGTGAACTGTCATCTGCATTTCAATTTCTGTAATTGGAAAATATGCATGGCTCAGCTGGTGGCAAACACGCGGAAAGTGGTGCAAGATTGCTGACTTCATCCATTCATAAATGTGAGGAAATTCGTAGGAAAAAATGAGTGATGATTTTCGATAATCTGCTTCTTGGGTGATGGTTTGTGATTCTCGAAATACTGCTTCATTATTTAAAGCAAATTCTAATATTTCAAAATACTTTTCTGATTTTAGAAAATTCTCAATGACGACGCCATTTCCTTTGGCTAATCGTGATTGTAATGTGCTATTTAGGTTCGTGCTTATCATACTTGTCATTGTCTTTAGGCTCGAAACTTTGACCAGAGCTTGGCAACTTTTTCTTCCATCCATGCCATGAGTCGATCGATATTTTTGAGGATGCGCTCGAGGAAATGTTGATCGTAACCGACGCTGAGGGCTTCGGTTTCAATCCATTCGGACTGGGTTTCGATGCTACTCGTTTCTGAAAAAGATGGGGTGACGATCGCCGCCAGACCTTGATCTAGTTGCTCGTTACTAAGTGCAAGCTCACCGTTGCTATCGGGTAAAAAAGCAGTGATGGCTTCACTTTTACGATTGGGCGATCGCCCAACAATTTCAGTCGGTTGTTGTAGCGTTTTGCCAATGAGCGCTTCCATAACGGGCGGTGATAATGTCGGTTGCAATGCCGGAATGCTGGTGTCTTCTGGGGTCGGCAGTTCTGGCACAGAAGGCTGGTCAATAAATAAATCTGTCCACTTCAGCCATGGCTTTCTGGGCGGAGTCGTGACAACGGGTAAAGTGCTGTCTGGTTTTGGTGGCTCGACAAAGCGATGGAGGATGGACTGGAAAAATCGTTGTAGCGGTGGCAATTCAGGGACATCGGCCAGCGGTTTAGGGGTCAGCAGTCTTTGCTCAAGGGCGGCAACGCGGTTATCGAGAGGATTGAGGAGCGGCTCTAACGATAATGGTGGCAAGAGTGGCGGCGCATAAATTTCGGGCGGGATGACTGCGGTACGCCATATTGATTCGCCGAATAAATCGATGGCGATCGCCACCGGACTCCGTTCGATCCAGCTAACACTCTTGAGAAACCAACGGACGGGCGCAAGGATTTTCGGCTTTTGGGGCTGAACAGGCGGCAAAATGCGGGGCGGCAAAGCCGGAATCGCCGCCAATGTTTCTTGATGCTTTTGATAATTGAGATCGGCTAAATAAAACGTAATGTGCTTCTGTAGCGACTCTTGCGATTGATCAGGCTGAACGGCTTGATTTTGAGCGTCGATAAATAAAATATCTTGACTCAGTAGATCACAGGCAATGCCTTGCAACGTTTGGGGTTGATCTGTAATTTTAATGAGGCTCAGAATTTCTGTGGCAATGTCGGTCGATTTTTGGGGTTTAGCTTTGGCGGCGATCGCCTGTTGTTTATTGTCTTCTTTTGCTTTCGAGGCAGCAATTTGGCGAGTGGCCACCCGTGCGCTTTGCACCAAAAGATAAAACGGATAAGCCGCAACCTGTGTCCCCCATTCCACCGTAATCTTTAGACGGCGCGCTGTCTGACTCAGGCTAGTGTTCCACCGAATCGATTGACGATTAAGAAAATTAAAAAGTTTACTTTTATAAGGACTAGTCGAAGACATCGCCGTTGTTACTGCAAAAATAATTTACAAGCTTAGCTAAGCTCAATTCCCATTGTCCCACAGACTTTTCGTACGTAACGTTTATGGCTTACTCCTACCCCCGCACGATCCACCTCGCAGATACCGACGCCGCTGGTGTTGTCTACTTTTCCCAGCTCCTGCACATTTGTCACGAAGCCTACGAAATCTGTCTCAGGGAAGAAGGTCTCGACTGGCAAGCGCTACTCCAAGCCGGAGAAATGGCCATCCCGATTGTCCACGCCGAGATTAATTTTTTTCAACCGATTAAATGGGGCGATCGCCTCACTATTCAGCTCTATCCCAGTGCCCCAGACCCCAATAAACTCACCGTGCAATACCAGATCTACCCCGACCCAATCCCCGAAAACACAACCAATCTCCTCGCCAGCGGCCAGACCAAACACATCACCATCCAGCCCCAACAGCGACAGCGCCTACCTCTCCCAAATATCATCAAAAAATGGGTAAAGAATGCCCCGAAAATGTGAAGACAGCAAAATTTAGCTTGTACAATTGTCTTGGATTTGACGATACCGTTGCAGAAGCAGTGCTAAAACAAAACGGCAGACATTCTGTATACCAATCCATTCATCCCCCCTATCTTAAATTTTTCGAGAGGAGTCATCTTTATGAAAAAAGTAGAAGCAATCATCCGCCCTTTCAAACTCGACGAAGTAAAAATTGCCCTCGTCAATGCAGGCATCGTCGGTATGACCGTTTCTGAAGTACGTGGCTTCGGTCGCCAAAAAGGTCAGACAGAAAGATATCGTGGTTCTGAATACACTGTCGAATTTCTCCAGAAACTCAAGCTCGAAATCGTCATCGACAACGACCAAGTTGAAAGCGTTGTTGACAAAATTGTTGCAGCTGCCCGCACTGGCGAAATTGGCGATGGTAAGATCTTTGTCTCTCCCGTAGACGAGATTATTCGGATTCGGACTGGTGAAAAAGATTTGGAAGCCGTGTAGATTTTGTTCTAGAGATCTACAAAGTATAAAATGAGTTATCTGAGCGTTTTAAACTAAGTTATCTTGATTTTTAATTGGGTGACACGCCTGACTGAAAGCTAAATAACTGTCTTAACGTTTGAACTCTAGTTGATAAAGAATAACTAAATTTCAATATCTCTCCTGTGGATAGCATGGGAGAGATTTTTTAATATCCATTTTGTTTTAATTTAGATTGAGAGCAGCGTTATTTCTGATTGAGTTGGCGATCGCCCTCTAAGCCAAACTATTTACTAATAAATGTTTTAGCACTCTAAGGTATTCACTGCTAAATATGAGAAAAAGTTTATAGATAACTATTTTTCTATAAAAATTGCTTAAAAGTAATAGATATTAGCCCCTACAAAAACGTTTAATTCAGGATGAGCACTCTCCTTGATTGTTGTATCAAATTTTAGTTTTGTGAGTGGAAATAGCATCATAACTGGGCGGGCTAAATCTGGCTTTAACTGACTTTAATCTATATAAAGAGAGGTTTTGTAATGGCTTATTCTTTTGATTTACTCGGCGTGGCTCCGCTACTATCTTTTTTTGAATACCAGCAGAAAAATGAGCAAAATCCCCAGAGACCAAAAGCTTATGTTGGTTCGTATCTTTGCACGCTAGATAGTTTTATTAATGCGATGGATTTGATTCCCAAAAAGCCTGAGTGGGATTGGGATGCGGTGGTGGAAGCGATGGTAAAATTTTGGATTTTGCATGAGGAAAAAATCCGCCTGTGCGAAAGCGAATTGACGACAGATGCAACGGAGCCGTCTTTAGTTATTGCGCGAGTGGCGAATTTGGAAGCACTGCGAGGTGAGTTTGAGGGGCTTTTTCTGGCGTAAATCAGCGTGAAAAATTAAGAATGAAATTAGCTCAGGCGATCGCCCGTTTTCTTCCCTACTAATCCAATTGTCGGCCAGTCAGATCTACAAAAATATCTTCAAGGTTAGATTCCCTGACCATCACACCCGCTTTGTCGGCTAATTTATCGAGCTGATGTTCCGCATCTTTAACCGTGGGGAAAAAATCGTATTCCCAGCGATCGCCGCGCTGTTTCACCATCAATCCTTTGCCATATTTGGCTTGCATTTGCGTGAAAGTACCTTCCTCAATCAGTTTGCCCGCTTCCATAATGCCGATGCGATCGCACAGCGCTGTGGCTTCTTCCATATAGTGAGTGGTGAGCAAAATGGTCATGCCGTTGGTGTTCAGCTCGCGGATAATTTCCCAGAGGCGGCGGCGCGTTTGCGGATCGAGGCCGACTGTGGGTTCATCGAGAAACAAAATTTTGGGTTCATGCAACAAAGCTCGCGCAATTTGCACCCGGCGTTTCATGCCACCGGACAATGTTTTCACTAAAGCATCGCGGCGATCGCCCAATTCTACGTATTCAAGAGATTGTCGAA
The DNA here is from genome assembly GCA_049644465.1 of Limnothrix sp. Classification (GTDB taxonomy): domain Bacteria; phylum Cyanobacteriota; class Cyanobacteriia; order Cyanobacteriales; family MRBY01; genus MRBY01. The sequence goes on along the minus strand of JBARRZ010000278.1, from coordinate 11,261 downwards.
TTAACCGTTGACGCGGCGCTTTCGGAATATGGTGCAGCCGCGCGTGAAATTCTAGATTTTCCCAGACCGTGAGATCCACATCCACACTCATCTGCTGGAGCACTACCCCGATATTGCGTTTGGCGTGGGCAGGGTTCGCTTGGATATCTTCCCCGGCAATGTGAATCGTGCCGCCGGATGGTTCTGTGAGGGTAATGAGCATCCGAATGGTGGTGGATTTTCCCGCACCGTTTGGCCCCAGCAAACCGTACATCTCCCCTTCTTTAATCTCGAAGGAAAGCTCGTCTACGACGGGAATTTTGTCGAATATTTTGGTGACTTTATCGAGGGATACCGCAGCAGCTGTCATGGAGGATTGTAACTATTTGTAAAGGGGTTTTCTTTATTATGCCTCGTCTGGCGATCGCCTCCACGGTCAAATGTACAGGCGCAAGTTCATAAGGAAAATACTTTAACTGGTTTTCATGAGGCGATCGCTTTCATTGCAAAACACATCACATTTTGAGAGGGCAAACAAAATACCAGATTGTCATTCTAAAGAAAGTGTAAAGATAAACCTATGTCTGGTGACAAACCCTTAAGTGTGGAATTTAATAGTTGATATAGGGTGATCTAATTACACTTAATAGTACGGTCATTGAGACCGTAAAAAATGATGACAACACATTTTTTCTTGCAAAAAGGTTTGATTACAACAGGTGTAGCGACGGCGATCGCCCTAGGAATATCAGTTCCTGCCCAAGCATTGTCATTTGGCTACGCTGATGTCGTGCTTGATTACTTCAACAGTGGTGCAGGCCCAATAGATGACAGTCCTTACGGAGGAGAATATCCCGGTGGTATTGGATTTCCTGTACCTGTGAGCACTGATGTTGTGTTGGGCGACGATCCAAACCCAAACGTTAGTTTTTTATCATTACCCGTTGATTCGTATATCGTAGTGGGATTCCTCGACGAGCTTGTTTTTGACGGTGTGGGGGATGATATTTTTATTCAAGAAGCTGGAGGAAGTGGAGAACGAGCAGATATCTTTGTTAGCTCTTTGCTCAGCACAAATTTCTTTGACTTTACGTATCTTGGTACAGCGAATGATGGTGCATTGACTAGCTTTGATTTGGCTTCAATTAGTTTTACCGATACGGTGAAATCAGTCTGGATCAAGGGTCTGGATAACGGAGGCGGATCTCCCGGATTTGATATTGCCAATGTTCAAGGACTGCCCCAGAGCATCATTCCCGATCCTGACGCTGTTCCCACCCCTGCGGCAATTCTCCCTGTTTTGGGTGGCCTATTTGCTGCTGCTCGCCATAAGAAAAATAGCGAAGTTGAAGAAGCATAGATTTACTTCACTTTTGGGATTGAAAATTGGTTTGATCTAACGATTTCCGACTCTAACAATAATTTGTTAGAGTTTTTTATTGTTTGAAAATAGTTTCCATAGCATTCGCAGAGTCATTGTCCGCATAGCTTTGGTTCACAGGATGTCTCGTTTTGACATTTATTTCTTGTATCGTGAAAATAAATATATCTGGTAGTAATAAATATAATGAAATCTACTTTTTTTCGAGCTGACAATCGCCCTTTAGTTTTTGGTCATCGGGGTGTGCCGACGGATCACCAAGAAAATACCATGGCTGGTTTTCAGCAGGCGATCGCCCTCGGTTTAGACGGAGTGGAGCTGGATGTTTTTCTCACCAAAGACGAAAAATTAGTAGTATTTCATGATCTCGACACCGAGCGATTGACGGGCGTTTCCGGCACAATTACCGAGCTGACATGGGCAGAAATTCAGCAGCTAGAGATCAAACAAAATCTCGATGTGGGCGATCGCCTGATTGATTATGGCAAACCCGAAAAAATTGTGTTGCTGGAAAATGTCCTTGAAGCAGCCCGTGGCAAATTAATTGTTGATATCGAAATTAAAGCCTACAGTCTCGATTTTGGGCAGCGGCATACTGGGACAGCCGTCGCGAATTTGATTAAAAAAATGGGCGTTGAAAAAGATGTTTTTGTGACATCGTTTAATTTTTGGCCAGTGTGGTGGCTAGAGCGAGCTTATCCCGGTTTGGAGTCTGGCTTTAGTTATTCACCAACCTTTAGCACCAATTTCTTTGCGCAAAACCTGATGGAGTCTAGCTTGATGGGCAAAATTGTTGGTTCAACTTCCACCAATATGAGCCTGAATATGTTCGATGACAATACCGTCGAGCGTGTACATAAAAAAGGCCTAGCAATTGGCGCATGGACTGTTTTTTCCCAAGATTCTAAATGGTTGGGCGACGCAATTCCGCCAGAAAAAGAGCTAGAAATTGTCAAAGATTTAACGCGCCGGGGCATAGATTATTTCATTACGGACGATCCGGTGCGACTGCGGAATGTTCTCGCGAGCTTGTAACGTTGCAACACCCCTAGTTGAACTTGTTAGAATCGAAACTATTCGCTAATTTTCGGTATCGTTCATGATTTGGCAAGGGTCGGCAGGCAGTTGGTATTTAATTCCGGTGCAACCAATAGGAATTGTGCATTTCCTTGGTGGCGCATTCGTGGGTACAGCTCCCCAACTCACTTACAAGTGGCTCCTCGAACAGCTCGCTGAGGCGGGATATGCGGTCATTACAACTCCGTTTGTGAATAGTTTTGATCATCTGGCGATCGCCCGACAAGTTCTCAATCGTTTTGAAAATATTTTAGAGCGCCTACAAAATTCCCAACAACTCGCCTATCTGCCTGTGTACGGCGTGGGCCATAGCATGGGCTGCAAAATTCATTTACTGATTAATAGCTTGTTTAATGTGAAGCGGGCGGGCAATATTTTGATGTCCTACAACAATTTTCCCGTGAAACGCTCGATCCCTTTCTTCGAGCAATTCGACCCAAACAACACCATCGATTTTGAATTCGCCCCTTCTCCTGCTGAAACCAACGAGATCATCACGACCAGTTATCAAACCCGTCGCAATCTACTCATTCAGTTCGAAAACGACACCATTGATCAAACCACCGAGCTTGCACCCATTTTGTTAGCGCGCTTTCCCAATATGATTGTTTCTCGTAAAATCGCGGGCAATCATCTTACGCCCCTCGGGCAAGATATTGACTGGCAAATGGGAGAAGGTTTTTCGCCGCTCGATGCCATCGGGCAGTGGGTCAAGCAGGGATTTTCTAAAGATCTTCAAACCCTCAAAAATGAGATTTGCTTTTGGCTCAACCCTACCGAATATGTGGTGAAAAAAGTGTGAGGAGAAGTATTAAGTTCTAGCTTTTTCTTTCAAGCTTTTTAGCCCAAATTCCCGACAAGTCCAAGACAAGAAGAATAAACTAGAATCAATACGTAAGTGTTTCTTGTAACGTTGATAAATCTACATCTACTTAAACGCCTATTTCCGACTTAAATTATCTCAATTTGTAGTCGAGCAGGCGCTGCCTTGATTTAAGACGGAGAAGTCTTTGGTGCATCATTCTCCTAAAACGACAAGGCGAATCCTTTTAAACAAAGCTCTTGTTAATTTTTTATGAATGTTCGTCATTTCGTACAAAAGTTTGTGGTGAATGCACAACGCTTAATTTCGCAGCGAATTATTCTCGTGTTGACGCTGCTGTTTTGTTTGGGTGCAACGGTCACTATGTCTAGTGTGTGGCAACTGTCTCAAAATTTGATTCAGTCTCAGGCTTTGAGTAATGCTGAATTGTCAGTTAAAGATCTCAAAAAAGCCCGTACTCTATATAACGAACAGGTGGTGGGACGGGTGCAAGGGGTCGATGGGGTGACTCCGGCCCACAACTACGAAACGATTATTGGTGGTATTCCGCTCCCGGCAACTTTTTTGATTGAGCTGGGCGATCGCCTGAGTGAAGAACAACAAGGCATATTGACCCGACTGTATAGCGACTATCCTTTTCCGTGGCGCGAAGCTACTGGCGGCGCAAGGGATGAGTTTGAAACGCAAGCACTGATCGAGTTACGCAAAAATCCCAAACAACCTTTCTATCGCATTGAAAATTTTAAAGACCGTATCTCCATGAGATATGCCGAAGCAGACGTCATGACTGCCAGTTGCGTGGCTTGCCACAATAGTCATCCCGATACACCAAAGCGAGATTGGCAAGTGGGCGATGTGCGTGGTGTCGTGGAAGTTGTGCAACCTCTCGATGGTCTGCTGGGCCAAACACGGCAAAATATTACAACTCTACTCATCTTACTAATGGGTTTGTTTGCCTTTGGTTTGTCGGGATTGGTACTTGCACTGAAACGCCTGAATAATACTTCTAAAATTTTGGAACTGCGCGTAGTTGAACGCACCGCAGATTTACAACAAGCCAATAAGCAGCTTGCTCACGAACAGCAAAAAGCGGACAATTTGCTTTTAAATATTCTGCCGGAACGCATTGCCACCAAGCTAAAAAATGGCAGTGAACATATTGCCGATGGTTTTGGTGAAGTGACTATTTTATTTGCAGATATTGTTGGTTTTACGAAGCTATCAGAAGCTTATTCCCCGAAGAATTTAGTCAATCTGCTCAATGAGATTTTTTCTGCGTTTGATGCTCTCAGTGAATGTTACAAACTAGAGAAAATTAAAACTATCGGGGATGCCTACATGGTGGCGACTGGTCTCCCAGAACCTCGCACGGATCATGCGGTGGCGATCGCCGAAATGGCATTAAGTATGCAGCGAGAATTAGCACGAATCAATCAAAAAAATGGTATCCATATCACTCTGCGCATTGGCATCAATAGTGGTCCGGTGGTCGCTGGCGTCATCGGCACGAAAAAGTTTATTTATGATCTGTGGGGCGATGCAGTCAATACAGCCAGTCGTATGGAATCTCACGGTGTGCCGGAGTCGATTCAGGTGACAGAAGATACTTACAAATTGCTCAAAGATAATTACGATTTTCAAGCAAGGGGCAGTATCGAAATTAAAGGTAAAGGAGCAATGAATACTTATTTTCTATTAGGCCGAAAACAAAGCGTCGCTCTGTATGAAACTGCTTGATTAAGAAGGGCAATTTCGCAATTTTAAATTACTAAATAGATAAATAAAACAGATACTTTTAACTAGCTTATTTGATCAATTAAAAATTCAAAAATCTCGCCCTGTTCACTACCAAAGCGAATCTGACTAGCAGCTTGCAACTCAATTTCTTCTTGGTGAATTGCCTGCCATTTTTGATCGGGATAGGCGATGAAAGTGCCAAACCGAGAGCTATCTCGCAGAAAATAACCGCCTTCGCGACGAATAATTTCGGCATGTTCTTTACTGACCCATTGCTCTTCGATCGCTACATCATTATCGGAACGTCGCCCGATGCGAATGAGTTTGCCGTGAAATGTCCAGTGTTTTTCTGGATTGGTGCAGGAGCGTAATTTTATTTTTTTGGTTGCAATAAATTTTGGTAAGCGTGTGGGTAATTCGGTGATGGGTGATAACTCGGATAAGATTTGCCCGTCAAATTCTGGGTGCATGTAGAGGATTGGCAGCGTCCATGCGGGGGAATTAAATTTAAATTGGGCGAGTAATGCTTGTCTGGCGATCGCCACTGCTTCGTCAACAGCACAATGGTTGCACAGGGCTTGGCTGAGATTGGTAATAAAGGCGATCGCCTCGTCATCACTAATCGGATCGCGCATCGCCAAAACGGCCGGAACCCCAGAATGAATCAGCACTTCACTAAGACTACTGGTGGCGATCGCCTGATGGTTGCGTTGAACAGATTTCGCCCCCCAGCAAGAATTAAACACCGCCAACCGAATCCCTTGCTGAATCAGGATTTGTGCCAGTTCTTTTCCATTTAAAGTGTCCGTTTCGCTGAGGTGAATTTTGCCGCCATTCGCTCCCGGTTCGCCGTGCCCACTGTAAAAAAAGAGTTGATAAGGTTTTTTTGCGAGGGCTGTACTCAGTTCGGCGGCGGTAGGCTGAATTAAAACATCGCCATCCGCTTTACCATAATTACTTTGCTGCCAGATCGTTTGTAAACGTTCCGCCTCTGCTTGCAGATCCAAGGTTTCACTACAGCAATCCGGTTTGCCCAACACCAGCAAAATGTTGAGTTGTTGTTCTGTAGACCGGAGGCGTAGTGGCGCAACATTGCCGATAGTGCGACTAAAAAATAATTGAGTATTTAATGAAACTGCTTGTTTGCCCATTTCTGGCTGCATAATTTCCCACGGCAGCGGCAGCAAATTTGGGTCACGCACATCCAACCGCAAACGCAATGCTTCTTTTTGCCCCAACGCGACTCCCTCTGCGCGCGCAAAACTAGCGGCGATCGCCCCCTGAAATAACCATTGCCACAGCTGCACCCCCAACTCTTGCATCAACCGCCCGCTGATCGAAAACTTTGGATTTGGTGTTAATGCCAGAGGCGTAAAATTCGTTTCTTCAACAGGGTGATGGGGCGTTTGGGTCGGTGTAAAAAGTTCTTGCCACGCTAACCATAGACGACTCAATTGCTCATCCCACAACACATCTTCTTTTTCGTAACCCCGCACAAAAGGTGTTGCCGTTGCCCAAATCACAAAATGGTGTTCAGTCGGCGAATTGTTGAGGCGATCGCACACCACTTGCAGCGCAGGAAAGGCAGGTTCAGCCATAGAAAGAGAATAAAGACACAAAGAAACTTAGGATATTTCTAGTGTACTGTCGGTCGGCTCTATCCCCGTTCTCTGATCCGATATTTGTAAATTTCTCTAAAGCAGAGAGCGCAATGCATTACGGCTCGTTGGGGGTTGAGGTATTAGATCCCTCACTTGATCTTTTTGAAAAAATATGCGTTCAAAATACAAAAAACAGGATAAACGCTGAATTTACCAAGGTTTTGGCGAATGTATGAAGCTGTGAGCCAAAAAATTAGCAGTCGCCCCCTTTGAGTGCTAAATTTGCTAGTGAAGTTAACTATATATAGTCCAGAATTTTTATGTCTAAGATTGTCTCCTTCAAAGACGAATCCAGACGGTCATTAGAAGCGGGAATTAATGCCCTTGCCGATGCCGTCAAGATTACATTAGGTCCTAAAGGTCGCAACGTCCTCCTCGAAAAGCAGTACGGTGCACCGCAAATCGTAAACGATGGGATCACTGTCGCGAAAGAAATCGAGCTATCTGATCCTCTCAAGAATACTGGTGCTCGTCTGATTCGTGAGGTGGCTTCCAAAACGAACGATAGTGCGGGTGATGGCACGACGACTGCAACAGTCATGGCTCAGGCTTTGATTCATGAAGGTCTCAAAAATGTGACTGCGGGCGCAAACCCCATCGAACTGCGTCGCGGTATTGATGTCGCAATTAAGTTTCTCGTGAAAGAAGTTGCGGCGATCGCCAAGCCAGTCGAAGGTGAGGCCATTGCTCAGGTTGCTGCGGTCTCGGCGGGTAACGACGAAGAAGTCGGTCAGATGATTTTTGATGCGATGACTAGAGTCACGAAAGATGGTGTGATCACCGTTGAAGAGTCCAAGTCCCTCGCCACTGAGTTGGATGTCGTTGAAGGAATGCAGCTCGATCGCGGTTACATGTCGCCTTACTTCGTCACAGACCAAGAGCGTCAAATCGTTGAGTTCGAGAATCCCCTCGTCCTAATCACTGACAAGAAAATTTCGGCGATCGCCGACCTCGTCCCCGTCCTTGAGAAAGTTGCTCGCTCTAGCCAGCCGCTTTTGATCATTGCTGAAGACATCGAAGGTGAAGCCCTCGCAACTTTGGTTGTGAACAAAGCTCGTGGTGTCCTCAATGTTGCCGCGATTAAAGCACCTAGCTTTGGCGATCGCCGTAAGCAAATGTTGCAAGACATCGCTGTCCTCACTGGTGGTCGCGTGATCTCCGAAGAAGTTGGCCTCAACCTTGAAACCGTTGAACTTGACATGCTCGGTGGCGCAGACAAAATCACCCTCACCAAAGAAACCACAACCATCGTTTCCGGTGGTGGTTCCAAAAATGATATCGATGCCCGCGTTGTCCAGATTCGTAAGCAGTTAGATGCTAGCGATTCAGATTACGACATGGAGAAACTCCAAGAGCGGATCGCCAAGCTCGCTGGTGGTGTTGCTGTGATTAAAGTCGGTGCTGCAACTGAAACTGAACTTAAAGATCGTAAACTTCGCATCGAAGACGCCCTCAACGCAACCAAAGCAGCCGTTGATGAAGGTATCGTTGCTGGTGGTGGTACAACTCTTATTTATCTCGCAAGCAGAGTTGGCGAAGTGAAAGCTAGTCTTGCTTCCGCTGAAGAGAAGCTCGGTGTAGACATTGTTGCCCGCGCCCTCGAAGCGCCTCTTCGTCAACTGGCAGACAATGCTGGTGCGGAAGGTTCTGTCGTGGTTGAGCATGTACGTGAAAGCGCGATGAACATTGGTTTCAACGCAGCGACTGGCGAATATGTAGACATGATCGAAGCTGGAATTATTGACCCTGCGAAAGTGGTTCGTTCTGTGCTTCAGAATGCTGCTTCTATCGCTGGCATGGTCATCACGACTGAAGCCCTTGTTGTCGAAAAGCCTGAACCTGAATCTGCTGCGCCAGACATGGGCGGCATGGGTGGCATGGGCGGCGGTATGCCAGGCATGGGTGGCATGGGCGGCATGGGAATGCCCGGCATGGGGATGATGTAATCCCGTCTGTGTCTCGAAAATTAAAGCTTGATTTTTAAAATAATTGAGTTATGAGGGTGTCCAGTAGGATGCCCTTTTTTTATGGGGTAGAGAAAGGGAAAAGAGGGCGATCGCCGCCAAAATTTAAAACACTCATTTTTTTCTTCGGTAGGGCCAGAAATTGTATCGGCTTCGATTTTATTGAAAAGTGAAAACGCTTAAATCTTTTGGCTCTGGGATAGGATTGGGATGATGAAATAATGCTTTTTGTTTATCGGCTTGGGTTTACTATGCAGTCTCCACTAAAGACCGATTCGTTGAGAGATTTTTTGGCGCAACCTAATATTGAAGGCTCGCCTGCGTGGGAATTTATTGAAGGAATAGCGACACAGAAACCGATGCCCACTCTTTTTCACTCGCGTCTTCAGCGGAATTTGGTGAATGCGATTAATCAACAAACAACGGAGTACGAAGCGATTCAGGAGTTGCGCTGTCTTGTGCCGCCGTTTTCGCCTGTGCCGGACATTTCTGTAGTGAAGCAAGAGCGTTTAGATCAAGATGGAGCGTTAGAGGGTGCGCCGGAGTGGTTAATTGAAATTCGCTCGCCAAATCAAAGTACGCTCGATTTACAAAATAAGATTCTGCATTGTCTGGGACGGGAAACGAAATTAGCGTGGTTAATTGATATTGAGCGGGAACGGGTTTGGGTTTGGGAAAATGAGGAATTGCCGATTATTTATGCGGGTGACAGTCTGCTCCCAACGCTTGGTGATGTGCAGGGTTTAACGGTTGATCGGGCGATCGCCATGACGCAACAACGATAACACTAGGATGTCTAAAGACGACAAACAACATTCCAATTTGCCGTAACTGAAATATTCGATGCACTGGGTTTACAGGGATGTCTAATTTTTACTTGGTTGTTACAAATTCGGATATCGATGACGGAAGGATATAAAAGTCTTTGGCTTAATTACCTTGAGCATAATCAAACAAAGAAGGTTGATATGGAGGCATGGGACGAACTTGAAGACTAGAAGCAACATTACTCCCTTCAACAATCTTAAAAATGTCATCATCACCGGCATAAATACATTCAGCTTTTTGTGAGATAGCTGTAGCAACAACCATCATGTCAAATTTCATCTTTTCTCGTTGAATTTTTAATTCTTGCCTGACTCCCCACTTTTCATCTGATAATTCACTATATATGTATGCGGCAGCGGCATCAAAGGGAACAATTTTCGAGAAATGCTCTAAGTCATTAAGAACTTTACTTTTATATATCTGCTGACATCCCATTAACAATTCTGCAAGGACAACAGTAGGGATAATCACAGAATTTTTATTTGCCTGCAACGTCGCTATCAGTTGCTTAGCCTGAGGAATTTTATCCTTGCGATTTGAAGAAGATTGTTTTTGGACACCCCAAACAAGAATGTTTGTGTCAAGACAGATTACATTCATAAATCTGTTCCATTTCTAAGATCTGAAAAATATGCGGCAGGATCTTCAATATGATTGAAGGCTTCACCAATATTGTTTCTCAAATTATCAAAAGCATCATCAATAGGTAAATCTTCATAATCAGTGAATTCTTTGATGTCAAATTTTCGTATTGTCATATCTTCAATATTCCATTCAGCAAACCCTTTCATTCCAACGACATCATATAATCTCTGTCCGGCTTGACGGACAATCGCCATTTTCCTAGAACATGTACAGTGAATTGTTGAACCAGTAATCAATCTAACCATGATTTTTGGATTTTCTTCGGCTCCACCGACTCGAAGAATTTTTCCATAAACGACAGTCTCTCCCTTCAACATAAATGTCTCAGGAATTTGGATATCTTCGTTGATTGAAGTCAGATATTTTCTCTTGCCATCAACTGTGAAGAAACGAGCATTGAATTTTCTTTTCTTCGAAAGATGTCTAATATCGAGAATATTTTTAATTGTGTTTTCGGGTAGATCTTGAATATGCCCAGTCTCAATACATCCTGATATTTCTTCAAATGCTGGAATTGTAATGTCTGGTAGACTCGGCTCATACTCTAAGGTATAGCCATTCTTCCCAAAACCACGTGGGCCGATGATGATATCGCTAATGCTGATCTCTGAGTGTTTTTTGTTGACATAAGTCGCAATCATGCCCTCTGTTGAGGTCATGAGCTCACCAATATCTTTCGACCTCATTTTTCCGGGGGTCATCCCCTCTCCAATAAGGCTTGTTTGAATTAATATTGGGTCAACTATCCTGCTCATGCCCAAATTATACGCATTTATAGCAAGAATTACCCAAGGGATAATCTTCCATGAACTCTTATCCTTTGCACTCCTCCAATTTTGTAGGATCGATTAACCATACATCCCACAATCAATTCAATAAATCAAAAAAGATACGTTACGACGGATTAATACGTTTTGGTTTATCGGATAAATATTTGCCGTCTCCACACATCCTACGCGAATTTTAAATCACCGCACCCTTAGGCGAGATTTACGCCACCGTCGAATTAAATCAGCCCCAGCAAAATCAATAGGAGAATGGCGATCAAGTTTGTAGGATGGGTGGAGCGAGCATCAAATTAATGAACCAACCCAAAATTATTCATCGAGCGCAACCCATCGAACCTCGGTTCATGGAACATCAAAAAAGATGCGTTACGACGGATT
>JBARRZ010000277.1:0-4008 GCA_049644465.1 Limnothrix sp. | reverse complement strand
ACTTCCATGAAATTCTCTTGGTCTTCGAGGAAACGGCGCATCGCTTTGACGACGGTGTGGCGCAACTGGAGGTTTTTCGCCATGGATTCCCGACGCAAATCGAGGTAGCGATATTTCAGGCGCAAATAGTCTTTGACCAAATCACCATCGGCACTGGAGGACACCAAAATGGGAAGCTGTTTGTTAACGCTGTTGAGAATTTCGATGGAGTCAGCATAGATTTCGACTTCACCAGTGGGCAGTTTGGGGGTGACTGCGCCATCTTGACGAGGGCTGACTTTACCAATAATTTTGACGACGTACTCACTGCGGCTAGCGTCGGCATTATCATAGGAATCTGGGGTGCGCTGGGGATCGCTCACAATCTGGACAATGCCACGGCGATCGCGTAAATCGATGAAAATCACACCACCATGATCACGGCGGCGATCGACCCAACCACAAAGGGTTACGGTCTGATCAATGTGCTCGGAACGCAGTTCCCCACAATAATGAGTACGCATAGTTTAGAAAATATATATAGTTAAGGCATAAAGCTTTTGAGCGTTTCTAAGCCTACCAAAGATCAAGGGTCTTGCCTATATAACTGCTGTAGACTTACATCCGTAGACCAGAATTCAAGAAAAACTTAGTTGAGATCTGCTTTTTTACATGATTGAAACGATTCATATTGAAAATTATAAGTCTATTCATTCGCTTGATGTTGAACTGGGTCGGGTGACTGTTCTCATCGGTGAAAATGGTTCTGGGAAAAGTAATATTCTTGAGGCAATCGCCTTTGCTTCAGCGGCAACACAAGACAAACTAGACAATGAATTTCTAGCATCAAGAGGTATTCGCGTAAATTCACAGAAGTTCATGAGATCGGCATTTGATGAAAAATCTCAAACAGAAGACATTTCTATCACAATTACAAATCAGCAAGGACACTCAATATCTTTAACGCTAAACAATGATAATAACCCTTACTCAAAATGGGAATTCAGCTATAGCTTAGAAGGTGGTCTAACGACAAAATTCATCAATGAAATCAGTGACAAACTCATCAATGAAATCAAAACTAACAAACCTGATTTACCGGAGAAATCAGAGCAGTCAGCAGATGAGATAGGACAAATATTACAGAAATACATAACACAGTTTGTAATGCCCAAAGTATCTCACCCAACAACTGACGAATTAGAAAGTGATAGAGAAAAAAACTTTCCCCTGAGTAAGTACATTATATTTTCTCCTGAGAACACAGCTTTGAGAAAGTTTGAAGAAGAGTCCCAAATTGAACCATTAGGAGTGAATGGGGAAGGATTATATAAATTGTTGAGAGTGACGGCAGACACGCAACCACATAGCTTGGAAATCATCAAAAAACACCTACGGCTTATTGGATGGTTCAAAGATTTTCTTCTGTCAGAGAGTAAGTACGGAGAACATAGCTTAATAATTGAAGACAAATATATTGCAGATCAGCTACGTGACATTTACAACCATAAAAATACAAATGAAGGCTTCTTATTTATTCTGTTTTATATTGTGTTATTTGTCAGTGATTTAACACCAGCATTTTTTGCCATTGACAATATTGATGCTTCACTAAACCCAAAACTATGTACTGAGATGACAAAAAGTATTGTTCAGCTTGCAAAAAAATATGATAAGCAAGTAATTTTAACGACACATAATCCAGCGATCCTTGATGGCATTGATTTGACAGATGAAGAGCAAAAGATTTTGGTTGTCTCTCGTAATCGTTTAGGTCATACAAAAGTTCGTTCAATTAAACCACCAAAAGTTAGAGAAGGAAAACTACCAATTAAGCTTTCTGAAGCATTTCTAAACGGAATGATTGGTGGATTACCAGATACTTTTTAGGGAGTAAAGAGATGTTGTTTGGATTTATAACTGAAGGCGCAACAGATCAGGCTGTCTTAAAAAATATTCTTTACGGTTTGTTTGATACAGATGACATTGATTTCACTTCCCTTGCTCCGCTCTTAGATGAAACAGGGAAATCAACAGTTAAGACACGTGCAGGTTGGCAGCGAGCTTTAGAGTTTTGCTCATCAGCAAAATTTGAAGATACCCTTGCTTTTGTTGACTATCTAATTATTCAAATTGATACGGATGTTTCCGAAGAAAAAGGTTTTGATATTTGTCATACTTATTTTGATGAACAAAATCAACGCCATGAGGAGAAAAATACAGAACAGTTGATTCTTGAGGTAGTTGAGTTTCTCAAAAAGAAAATATCTTTAGATATTTATAGAGACTACAAAGATCAAATCATTTTTGCTGTTAGCGTTCATTCGATTGAGTGTTGGCTATTGCCAATTTTATTTCCTTCAGACTCACCGACAGATCAGAAGAAACGACAAAAACGTAAGAACTGTTTTAATTCAATCACTACTCGACTAAAGAAAAGTAGCATTAAAACCTGTGATCCTGAATTAGATTTGTGGATAAAAAAAGCAAAACAGCCTATTGTTAAAGATAAAAAAGAGACAGAAGTGTATCGCCAGCTTTCTAATCCTTTTGTTAAACGGCTGCTTTTGTTTCAAGCAATTCCAAAAAATGAAAGTCTTTGTCACTTCATTTCATATCTTTTAGAAGCGATAGAAGAGAAAGATTTTGATCCAGAGATGTCAAAGTTGCGGAATGAAATAGAATTGCAGTTTCAAGAATTGCCTAAGTCTTTAGAAGAGGATTGATAATTCATGTCTTTTAGCACTTTTAAAAATATTGCCGAAGTTCAAAGAAAATTTGATATCAAATATATAGAAGATACATTTATTACGAGTACTGACCTCGCACCTTCTCAAATTTTTGTTGGTGACTTTAAATTTAGTAAACAAAATATTGATATCTTTTCCTCAGAAGCATCTCGTAGTGAAGTTGTGATTTCACCTTTGCTGCGAGAAGTTTATAAGCAACATTACCAAAATTACGCTTTTTGGATACAAAAAAGTATTCGCTACAATGAAGAACTTTCGGGTACGCCGGATTATCTTTTTTCTAAGCGGTCTGAGCTAGGGAAAACAGTTTTAGAAGCGCCTTTAGTCGTAATTGTTGAAGCAAAGAAAAATGATTTTGAGTTGGGTTGGGGTCAATGCTTGGCTGAACTAATCGCGGCACAAAAAATTAATGACGATCGCCGCCGAACTATTTATGGCATTGTGACCGATGGCAACCTGTGGCAATTTGGCAAATTACACGAAAATATTTTCACTCAAAATCCTGAAAACTTTACGATTGACAGGCTTGAACGACTTTACGGCGCGCTAGAAGCAATGATGCAATTAGTCGAAAAAGAAGATCAATTACTCGCGTCGGGCGATCGCCATTAGCCAAAACCATGTTCATCTAATTGAAAAGTTAAATCCTATGCCAACCACCACTGAAAATTTCCCTTTTGCCAAAGAATTCATTACGGATAATACTGGCAAAGTTCAAAAAGTAATTCTCGATTTTGAACAATATCAACGTTTGATTGAAGCCCTAGAAAATGAAGGTCTTTTTCAAGCAATGCTAGAAGCAAAAGATGAAATACCGCTCACCAAAGATCAAGCATTAGCTCTTTTTAAAAATAATGCCAGCTAATAATCTAAAACAGGCGATCGCCCCTAACCAAGATTACATTTACTTTTATTCGCTTTCAATTAGGTCTGGCTGCACACCGCGATCAATCACCTCGATATCCCATTGCCCCGTGCGATCGCCCTCAAACGCAATCCAACGACCATCGCCGCTGACGGTAGGATTTCGCACCTGACCAACATAGGTTTTTGTTAAATTTCGACTTTGAAATGTTTGGCGATCGTAGAAAAATACATCGGTTTTGCCCTCCTGCTCCGAGGTGTAAACCAAGTAGCGACCATTGCGGCTGATGTCGGGCTGATCGTAAAAAACCCTAGGCTGATTTAATCCCGGTAATGGCAGTAGTTTGCGCTGGGACAAATCGTACAAAAAAATGCGGCGCTGCTGACGGCGATCGCTACTAAAAACAAGATAACG
>JBARRZ010000276.1:0-5883 GCA_049644465.1 Limnothrix sp. | reverse complement strand
GCGTACTGAAGTTTGTTTAAATTGTCGGTCGTTGCAAAGCTTGTCCCGGCAAAATTCGCTTCGTAGCCATAGACTCGGTCTAATTCGGTGGGGTGACCAACTGATTCGTGGATCGGTAGCCAGAGGTGATTTGGTTTGAGAATGAGGGTTGTTGTGCCGCTGGGAGCTTCTGGAGCGTTGACTTTGGCGATCGCCTCTTCTGCAATCCGCTCTAAATTGTTGTAAAACTGCTCTGGTTGAATATGTTCGTAGCCTTTATTCAGGGGCGATCGCTCGTAATTTCGACTTTTTGCATCACCATTGGCGATCGCCGTACAACCCATACCACCAGCACTACGATAAATACGCTGCTCAATTAGTGAACCTACCGTCGAAGCGAACAGCTTGTCCTCTTGAATAAAACTGAGATAGGCATAGGCTTTTTTGATGCCGCGCGCTCCGTAACCTAGTAACTTGTCAGTCAGAGCGAGCAATAATTCAGTTTTGTCCGTCACCGGAACCTCGAAAGGATTTTGTAAAATTGGCGTTTCGTAGCGATCTGCATAGGCTGGCACTGGCGCTAACTGCACAGGCGATCGCTGACTTAGATGGCTCCCTTTGGCAATCTCTACCGCTAGCCGTACCATACGTTGCACTTCCGCCGGTGTCTTCCGGTGGCTCGCCGCAAAACCCCAAGCACCACGCCACAACACCCGTACCCCAAAACCAGAACTCACATTATCACTGAGCCGTTTGAGAGAATGATCCTGTGCCCACAAACTTTGCCGACGGTAGGTGCAGAGCCGGATTTCGCCGTATTCACAACCCAGTTCTTTAATGCTGGCGATCGCCGCCTGAGCCAAAACACGAGTATTTACCAAAGCAGGAGGAGCTTGAACCATGACACACATCTCTCAAGGACGAAGAAAGCAATATTTTTTTAGCCTAACACTCTCTTCTTCTGACTTTTGTTTAGCCTGCTTCTTTCGAATTATCTACCTTTGAGCTGAAATATGATCAAAACCTTAAGAAAAAACCTTTGTCTTGTTAGAATATAGTGATAAAAAGAAAAGTGCTTGTAAGTTAGATTGATAGCAACTGAAGCAAACCCTAAAAACTTTTTGTCTTTTTTCAGAGTGTGTCATCGTGTCTGTCTCCGTTTAATCTCTAAACACTATGTCCCCATACTCCTCCCAACCCTACATTCTGTTGGTGGATGACGAACCAAATAATCTACTTTTATTAGAAGAGCTTTTGAGCGGTGAAGGATATCGCACCTATTCTGCAAGCTCCGGCATAGAAGCATTAGCTGCCGCTGAAGTAGAAACACCAGACCTCATTTTGCTCGATGTAATGATGCCCGGTCTGACCGGCTTTGAGGTTTGTCAACGTCTCCGCGACAGCGAAGCATTACAGGCAATTCCTGTTGTTTTTTTGACAGCCCTTGATGATGACGAATCTCGGCTAACAGGCATTGAAATGATGGCTGATGATTATTTGGCAAAGCCGATTCGTAGTGAAATGCTCTTGTCAAAAGTGAGCAGCCTTTTACGTTTGCAGCAGTTACGACAACAAAAGCTTCAGCAAATCGCAAAAAAGCAAACGGATGCAGCCCAGAGCATCGCAGATGGTTTAAAGGAAAAATTCCGCCTATTTGTACCGGATCAATTTTTGCAACGTATCGCCCCGAAAGGTTTGGACTCGATCCAAGTGGGTAATGTGCGCGAAGAAGAATTAACGATTTTATTCTGCGATATTCGCGAATTTACGGCGATCGCCGAGAACCAAGATCCAAAACAAACCTTTGCGTGGCTCAATGGCTTTTTTGAACAGATGAACCAAGCCATCACTACCCACCATGGCTTTATCGACAAATTTTTGGGCGATGCCATTATGGCCGTATTTGACCGCCAAGAAAATCATGCTGCTGATGCCATTCAAGCCGCCCTGTTGATGGAAGCAAACCTCCAACAGCTAAACGAACACTATGAACAAATTACAGAAGATCGCCACGACTTTATTAGTATGGGCATCGGCGTTCATACTGGAACAGTCGCCATTGGCACAGTAGGCTCTGCCTCTCGGATGGATTCGACTGTCATTGGTGACGTTGTGAACACAACCTCGCGCCTCGAAGAACTCACAAAAACTTACAATTGTGGCATTATTGCGAGCGGTCAAACTCGCGCCAAGCTTACAACAGAACTACCAGAAGTGCATTGGCGATTGCTCGATCAAATGCAACCCAGAGGCAAGCAGCAAAAAATTGACCTATTTGAGGTACAGCGCACCGCAAAAAAGTTCTTAGTTCATAGCTGCTGTTTGCAAGAGCGAAAACATCTGCTCATGACACAAGCTTGCTCTTGAATTTGACTTGGCTTTTTTATTAATGTAAATAAATGATTTTTTAATAAGTTTTAGGGCTATTTTACTTGTACTAAGTTCTACAAGAAAACACAATAAAAACTCTTTTTGCTAAAGGTATTTCGTCCTGAATTTAATGTTTGTTGGCAGCCCTAAAATTGCCTCAAACTACAAGAAATAGCAGATGAAATAATGTTTTGATTTTCCTGCGTTAAGCTGAGATGGCAATTTCTTTTTTTTGAAAAGTGATTCGCCACAAATTTGATGCGTTTTAATGGCTTTCGTTCAGATACATTATGTCCAATTCGCAGTCAGTACAGTACTTATTTGGTACATTAATAGTCAACTGCCTCGCAGCGTAGATCGCCTCAGTCCCTGAATAAAGTACATCTTAAAACTTAAGACTCTGTTAAAAAGGTATCTTTTTGAGGCGATCGCCCTAGAGAGATCTATCTGCGTGCGTAGTATAAATTCCCGTAATACTTGTTAACGTTTGATAAAATTTTCTTTAATAAGTTAATTCATTTGAGCTTTAATTTTTCTATCTGTGCTTTAAAAAAACGAGCCTAATTATTATGTCTTTGTCGCGCATCATCAGCGGAATAGTGGCGATCGTCATAGCCCTAGCCTTCATCGTCTTAGGAGGGTGGTACTTTACTCTTGGCATGGCAATCCTTGTTTTCCTCGGACAACAAGAATATTTCCGTATGGTGAAAGCCAAAGGACTAGAGCCAGCAGCAAAAATTACCCTCGTCATTTCTCAAGTATTGCTCGTTCTCTCGACCCTCAGCCCCAGTTTGACTGACGCCTTATTTCCCCTCGCAGGCACATTCATCTGTTTTTATCTTCTGTTCCAACCCAAAATGGCAACAATTGCCGACATGTCCACTTCAATTTTGGGTTTGTTTTACGGAGGCTATATGCCCAGCTATTGGGTTCGCCTGAGAATCGGCAACTTTACCGAAACAGAGACCATCAGCAATCTGCCATTTTTGGGTTATGTGCCAGAATCCTTAGCGGATTGGCTACACCTGCCCCAAGCCCTCAAGCTAACTTTTGTTGTGATGGTTTGTATTTGGGCGGCCGATATTGGCGCATATTTTATGGGGAAATGGTTAGGGAAAACGAAGCTCTCCGCTATTAGTCCTAAAAAGACTGTCGAAGGTGCAATCTTCGGTTCTATCGGCACAATACTGGTCGCGATCCTCGGCGCATGGTATCTCGGCTGGGCTTGGTGGCCAGTCACTGGCATAATCTTAGGCTCGCTCATTAGTGTCACCACCCTACTTGGCGATCTTACAGAATCAATCATGAAGCGCGATGCTGGCTTTAAGGATTCTGGTCAGCTCATTCCGGGCCATGGCGGCATTCTTGACCGTACCGATAGTTATGTGTTTACGGCTCCTTTGGTTTATTTATTCGTCACCATTTGTTTGCCGATGTTTGTTAGTTAAATTCAACTAGGTTCTCCGAGATATTTTTATTAATTGACGACAAAAAAGATCCCTGCGGTTAGAGATCTTTTTTTATTGGTTATTCAGCTGAAATTTCTAGATGGTTGCCGCAGTGGGTTCAGTGTCGAAGCGCTGGTAAGAAAACTCTCTGGGTAATTCCCGGTGATACTTGATCATATTGGCGAGTTCTTGGAGCTGACTAATCGCTTCTGCACCTTCAAGCTTCATCAGTTCTCGTTCGTCGCGCATCTCTGTCCAGGTAATGCCGTAGTCAGAAACGAGGAAGCGAATGAGATGATTTTCGCCCAAGCTCACCATAAATGATGCGCTGTTTAGTTCTGTTCCACAGGTGTAGCAAGACGCTAAGTATCCCCTATTTTCTAGGGCGATCGCCAGAGCTTGTAGACTCATGACGAGGTCTTGTACAAAATCGCGATGTTGTTGAGCTAGACGAGTAAACACCTTGTTGTCTCCATAGTGACAAATTCATTCTAAACCTATTAATAGTTTTTTAATATTTAAATTTGCCATCCTTTGCATAGGCGATTGATATGGTGAAGTTATCAGACTTCGTTATATTTTAAAAGCTTTATAATAAACCTTAGTTTTTAGCTGAATCATGATAGAAATCGTATTTAATATTACAAATTTGTTTGTGCTTCCTTTTTGGGGATTAATGGTTTTGTTGCCAAATTGGCAATGGACTCAAAAAGTAATGGATTCGTTATTGCCTTTTTTATTATTAGCCTGCGTGTATGTGGGGTTATTTATTTATTCAATCGATCCGGATCAGGCGGCGGTTTGGTCAAATCCAACGCTTAATGATTTGGCTGCGCTATTTTCGATACCGAAAGTGATGGCGACGGGTTGGGTACATTACTTGGTGATGGATTTATTTGTGGGACGCTGGATTTATCAGCAGGGTTTGGCGAAGCAAATTTTCACGCGGCATTCCCTCGCGTTGTGTTTGTTTGCTGGGCCAGCGGGTTTGCTCTCCCACGGAATTACGGCTTGGTTGACGGAATATTTCCGCGCAAAGAATGATCTTGTGCCAAAAACGGAAGGTTGATTTTCTGGTTAAGGGGCGAATAAAAAATCCACCACGGCAAATCGAGTCATGGTGGATTTTTTGTTTAAAGTAAATTTGTTTTACTCAAGTAATTTTTTGGCATCGGCGATCGCCAATCTCACCTGATCAAAACCTGTGCCGCCGTAACTATTCCGGGCTGCTACTACCTGTTGCGGGGCGATCGCCACTGACAAAAAACTGTCACAAAAATCGGCGATCGCTTAGATACTATCTCGACATAGCTGCTTGATATGGCTGGGTTTAGGAAGATGCTATGATCTAAATCAGATAGCAGCACCAAACTTTAATATGCCCCTTAGCGAACTCCTGCCAACTGTTAGTCAACTAACACATCAAGATAAGCTCAGACTTATTCACTTTCTTTTACTTGCGGTAGCTAAAGAAGAGGGGTGTAGCTTAGAAACTGCAAGTAATGAGCATCATGAAAATACGCTGATGAACCAACTAGCGGTTACTAATGCCGTTGTATGGTCGCCTCAAGCAGATCATCAAGCCGTTCAAGCCTTGTCTCAGCTTTTGATAGAGGCACAGGAAGTATCAAATGCTTGACGGTCATCGCTTTCCGTTTACAGAACGGACTGACAGTTTTGGTCACTCTAGCGTCTTGCCATACTTACCGCTAACCTTAACTAATGGAAAAAGATCAATAGAGGTTATGGCTTTATTGGATACGGGTGCTAGTGTGAGTGTCCTGCCCTATGAAATCGGTTTACGGTTAGGAGCCATCTGGGAAAATCAAATTGTTCAAATTCCCTTAAGTGGAAACCTTGCTCATAGTGAGTCACGAGGGCTGGTCTTGACTGGGAAAGTGGCACATTTTTCGCCTATTTTACTTGCCTTTGCGTGGACTCAAGCAACAGATGTACCAGTGATTTTAGGTCACATGAATTTTTTTGCGGAATTCAACGTGTGTTTTTATCGCCATGAGTTAGCTTTTGAGGTTTGCCCACTCCAAAAATAAAGTGTTGCTAACCCACACGCAGCATAACTTCACCG
>JBARRZ010000275.1:0-13492 GCA_049644465.1 Limnothrix sp. | reverse complement strand
GGGCATGATCGACGGTATGCCATTGACTGTATTAAAATCACTCAAGAGCTTGGCTGGCAGCCTCGGGAAGATTTTGGCAGCGGTATGGCAAAAACGGTGCATTGGTATCTCGATAATCCTCAGTGGCTAACCCGTGTTCGTTCTGGTGACTACAAAACTTGGTTGGTGCAAAATTATGGCGATCGCTGAAGGGTCAAGTTTGCATCAAGCTAATTTTAATTGACTCAAAATCTACGCTGTACATATCCTAGTAACGGGTTGGCTGCAAAGTACTATGATCTTGTTATAGAAAAAACTATGAAACGAGATCCTTCTTAATTCAAAAAACTTTAAGTGGGATTTCATACTGTAGTCTTTGTGAGCACTAATGCATTAATAACAGAATTTATGGGCAGTTTAGATCTGTGGAAAAAAGAGATAAAATCAGCACTCAAACGGCGCGTTAAGAACCCTGCTTATAGAGTTGTTCTTAGTACAGTCAACTATAATCGTGGTTTGGTTGCTATCAATTTCAATGCAAATTTGTTATCTGCTATTTTCGAGGGGAGTAGCTTCGGACTTATCTTTTTCGCACTACAAGTTATTGAATCTCCGGATGCAGTTTCTGGATTTGTAAATAATAGTTTTTTGCAAAGTATTGGTGTTGCCTCACTCTTAATTCAATTAGAGCAAGGACAATTGTTTATGGGCTTAATTGTGTTGGCGATCGCCCTACAATATTTGCGCAACACATTAGAATATGCAGGTGCTGTCTCATCAGATTATCTTTCGGCTCGTATCCAAGCGCAGATGACGGAAAAAGTTTTTCGGCATGTAATGACTTTCAGTTTTACCTGTGCAAGCCGTTACAAGGTTGGTGATTTAACAAGTTATATTAATCTCGCAGCTCCAACTGTTAGGAATGAAATTTATCATTGGAATATTTTCATTGTTAACTTGATGACAGCGATCGCCCAATTAGTCTTATTATTGAGTATTTCGCCAGCCCTTTTTATTGTCGCAGCTGTCATTTCTATAGGCTTATTTTCTCTACAAAGAATTCTCATTCCCAAAATTCGCCAAACAGCTCAATCAGCGACCCAAGCCCAAGTAGGAGTTACAAAGCATATTACTGAAAGCATCCAAGGATTACGAGTTATCCATACTTTCGCAACCCAAACTTATGCCACTCAAAACTTACATCAACTAGAAAAAAAGCTTGTACCTCAACTCGAAACTCAAAGCCGTTCATTGAGACTACTCGCACCTTTAGGACGTGCTCTAACTTTGACTAGTATTGGCTTAATTCTCCTGATTGGCTTCGGTATTTTACAAAACCAGTCGGGAATGTTGCTATCTTCTCTTGTTACTTTTTTGGCTGTACTAAGTCGCTTAACAGCTTATTTGAATATTACAATAAATACCTTTGGAAATATTGCTCAGAATTCAGGAGATTTTAACCGATTAGCTGAGATTTTAGATGATCAAGACAAAGAATTCATTTATACAGGAAAAGAAAAATTCGAAGTACTAAAAACAAGTATCAAATTTAAAAATGTTTCATTACAATATTCCTCTACCGAACAATTAGCATTAACAGATATTTCATTCGAGCTGCCAAAAGGAAAAGTAATTGCTTTAGTTGGTGGATCAGGTGCAGGCAAATCTTCAATTACAGATTTACTCATTGGCCTTTATCAACCGACTTCCGGTGAAATTTTAATTGATGGCCACAATCTGCAGAACTTAACTTTAGAGAGCTGGCGATCGCACTTAGGTGTGGTGAGTCAGGACACGTTCATTTTTAATGAAAGCATCTTAGAAAATATTCGCTACGGTAATTTAAATGCATCTGAGCAAGAAGTTAGAGATGCGGCGATCGCTGCCCAAGCAGATCAATTTATCAATGAATTACCAGACGGATATTCCACGGTAGTAGGAGAAAGAGGTTATAGGCTTTCTGGTGGACAGCGTCAGCGTTTAGCTTTGGCCCGCGCGATTTTAAGAAAATCAGATATTCTAATTTTAGATGAAGCAACCAGTGCACTGGATAGTCATTCCGAAAAGTTTGTGCAGGAGGCTATATCAAACTTAAGTAAAAACTGTACAATTATTCTTGTTGCTCATCGGCTTTCAACAGTTAGTAGTGCTGATGAAATTTTAGTTATTGAAAAAGGTCATATTGTCGAACGAGGAAGCCACAAAACACTTTTAGAGTGTAAAAAGCATTATTATCAATACTGGCAAAAGCAATCACAATGACATTATTAAAATCATTGGCTTTCAAGGTTTTTATCTAACGACACAAGCTAGATGCAATATTTTTTACTTAAGAAAATTTGATTGTTGATGTTGGGTTTCTCGGAGTAAAGCAGCGATCGCCGCCCAATCATCCTCTTCAATCTTGGCAATAACTTGATCCAATTCCTGACGATAGGCATAGAGCGATCGCCGCAAAGCTTCTTTGTTATGTTGAGCCATCATTAGACCCAATTCTGGATTGCCGCCACCGACGCGACTAGTATCCCGAAAACCGGAACTGGCAAGAGATTGTGCCATTTTTAGAATTTCTGGGTTTTCTTCAGTCATGCAAGCAGAAATGAGACTGGCGCTAACATAGACGGGGAGATGGGAAATCCAAGCGACGGACTGATCATGGACTTCTGGGGAACAGGAATAGTAGCGACTATTGAGAAGATCGATGAGTTTTTTTAGGGTGTTAATTGCTGTTTGAGGCGTAGATTTAATAGGGGTTAAAACATATGGTGCATCAACAAACAAACCTTCCAAAGCTGCATCAATTCCTTGTTCTGCTGTGCCTGCCATAGGGTGACCACCGACAAAATTTGGCCAGAGAGGGGCGATCGCCTCAACTATTTTCCCTTTTACCGATGCGACATCTGTCAAAACTGCGTCTGGTTTTAAATAGGGAATTAAAGCCTTTGCCGTAGGAATTACGTAATCAATTGGCGTGCATAAAAACACAACATCAGCACTGTTAAGCACACTCAAATCGGTACTTGCTTGGTCAACTATTTGACGGGATAAAGCTATTTCACAAGTACTCTCACGGCGGGAAACACCAATAATCTCTAAGCCTGCTTTCTTGAAGGCGATCGCCAGAGAACCACCGATCAATCCTAGGCCAACAATTCCAACTTTCATAATAATTTCTCAAATAAAAATTCCCCGAATAGCGAACTAACTGGGGAATCAAAAATAAATTAATTGTAGTAAATCAAAAAGCTTACATCTGGCCGCGAATTTCTTCGACAATACCATCACGAACAATGATTTCGACATTTAGCTTTTTCACTAAATTGTCACCAGTCTTAAGCTCAAAGAAACTTTCCATTTGACCTTGGAAAAACTCTTGTTCTAGCTCCAAAGTTTGTACTTGTTGCAATTGTTGGAGCGCTTGATTTTTCTTCTCAAGCAACTCACTTTTTTTCTTGTTTACTTGTAACTGAATATTATCAATTTGTTGGGTAACCTGAGGGGGCAAAGGGCTAATACTTTGCTGCTTAATTTCATTAATAGTGCGATTACCTTGGACATCAACCTGTTGTAACTGAGAATCAATGTTGGTGATCTGTCCCTGAAGCTGCTGTTGTACTTCTTCTTTCCAACGAGGAGTCACAACAACCTTGAGATTAATCGGACGCTTTAGGGTGACAGTATTAAGGGTTTGATTTTCGTCCATCTGAGTTGTCCTAAGGAAATAATAACGATTGTCTGATTAATTTCGCGAATCTGCAAAACATTTTTAGGTTAGCATCAATATCTCAGATCTGAGATATTTTTCGTATTTTTTAGTTATAGATGCCGTCAATCACATTTTGGTATTTTTCGGTGATGATAGGACGCTTCATTTTTAAAGTTTGTGTTAACAATCCATTCTCGACAGCAAAAGGTTCGGTGAGTAAGGCGAATTCAGTAATACGATCATCAGGTCGATAACCCGGACGGTTTTTGACCTCGCGGGTGATTTCTTGTTTAAACAAATTGACGATCGCCTTGCTATAGAGATCAGTTTGCGGCAGGGTTTCTGCGGGAGTATCGGCAGTGGGTAATTTTAAACCGAGATGACTGTCTGCTACCCATTTCTCAAGGGCGAGGAGATTGACAACGATTAACGCACCGAGCGATTTTTGGTCTTGGCCAACGAGCATAATTTGATCGATATAAGAACTGCGGGCGCAAGCATCTTCGATGGGTTGGGGTTCGATGTTTTCGCCGTTGGTGAGGACGATGGTGTCTTTGGCGCGGCCTGTGAGCACGAGTTCCCCTTGGGGGGTGAGCCAGCCAATATCGCCGCTATCAAACCACCCTTCTGGGTCGATGGCTTTGGCGGTGGCT
Source organism: Limnothrix sp. (assembly GCA_049644465.1). Lineage (GTDB taxonomy): Bacteria > Cyanobacteriota > Cyanobacteriia > Cyanobacteriales > MRBY01 > MRBY01. The sequence continues at coordinate 9,154 of JBARRZ010000275.1, read as the reverse complement.
TCGGGTTTGCGATAGTAGCCTTGCATGATTTGGGGGCCACGCAGCAACACGATGCCTTTTTTGCCTTGGGGTAAGATTTGGCGGGTTTCTAAATCGACAATGCGGGTTTCGGTTCTGGGTAATGAAGAGCCGGAACTACCTCTGAGATTGCGATCTGGGCGGCGGGCATGGGTGACGGGTGAGGTTTCAGTGAGGCCGTAACCGACAAGAATATCGATGCCAACGACTTCAAAAAAGTTGTCGATATGTTGGGCGAGGGAGCCGCCACCGCTAATGACATAACGCATTTTGCCGCCAGTGGCTTCGCGAATTTTGTTGTAAACGAGTTTGTCGCCAAGTAGATGTAATGGGGTTAGGGCGATCGCCTTCAGTTTATTCACCAAGCGTGTTGTCGCTGAAACATGAAGATGATCGAGACTGAGATTGTTCGCGATCCGATTGGCCATTACATATTCGGTCGAAAGATTTAGAAAAAAGTTAACGAGTTTTTGTTTATTTTCAGGTTGGTCTCGGAAATTCTTTTGAATGCCTTCATAAATGGATTCCCAAATTCGTGGGACAGCCGCCATGTAGGCCGGTTTATAGGTTTTGAGATCTTTTTTAATGTGGCGAATGCTGGTGTAAAACTGGGTGCAACCTTGGGAGAGTAAATAATATTCGGCAGCTCGCTCGAAGGAATGCCAAGTGGGCAAAATACTCAAAATCGGATCGCCGACATTTGGTTGAATCACATCATCGAGATTCTTGATTTGGAACAACATATTCGCTTGGGAAAGCATCACACCCTTGGGCTTACCCGTTGTGCCGGAGGTATAAATTAGGGTTAATAAATCTTGGGGCGATCGCCGACAAAGCTGAAAAGTATGCGTTTCACCCAAAGCCATTAATTGCGAAAAATTTAGCGTCTTAATCTCGCTTTCGGGCGGAGTTTCATCAGATAACAAAATGATGGCGCGCGGTTGTAGTCCGGTAATTTCTGTCTCTAAATACTGCAGAGTCTTGAGATTTTCGACAACTAAAAATTGACTCTCACTGTTGGCATAAATGTAGAGTAATTCAGTTTTTTCCGCTTGCGCCGAACGCACCGCATCCACGGCCCCTGTCGCCAAAATGCCCTGATCTGCGACAAACCAGCGAGGACTATTGTCCGCAATCAAAGCGACTTTTTGGTCTGGTTGCAGGCCCAGTGCTTGTAATCCGGCTCCAAATTGTTGAATCTTTTGCCACAGCTCTTTATACGTAATCCGCACTTCCGGCTGACTGTGAGGATCACACAACGCTAAAACGTCACCGTAATTTTGAGCGGCGATCGCCCAGACTTCAGATACAAATTCGACATTAGCGTAAGCAGGATTAGTCATAACATTCAACTCAACTAGAGCGCAGAACAAACCTAAATCGTGGTTTCAATCCTAGTCTAAAAGCTTCCATCCCTCAGCCGATCACCAAGTAGACAGTTCATAAACCGTAACGACCCATGCCCCAAAATCATCACAATTTCTTGACTTGACTGCGATTCGCTTATTTTGCCCTTTAACCAACGAAACGCGCAGCTTATAATAATTTTTTCCTCACGAAAGGCATAAAGCATCCATGAGTTCACTCAAAGGTCGGGACATTCTCAGCATCGCAGATCTCAGCACAACCGAAATGACAGACATTTTGAACCTTGCGGCTGATTTGAAACAAGGAAAGATTCGTCCCAATTGCAACAAAACTCTTGGATTACTGTTTTATAAAGCATCGACCCGCACCCGCGTTTCCTTTAGCGTTGCCATGTATGAACTCGGCGGCAACGTAATCGACCTTAACCCTAGCCGTACCCAAGTCGGACGCGGCGAGCCGCTTAAGGATACAGCCCGTGTCCTCAACCGCTATCTTGATATTCTGGCGATCCGTACTTTTGACCAAGAAGATCTGCAAACTTTTGCTGATTGCTCCGAGATTCCAATTATTAATGCACTCACCGATCTAGAGCACCCCTGCCAAATGTTGGCGGATCTCCAGACGATGCAGGAAACTTTCGGCAAATTAGAAGGCTTGACCATGACCTATGTGGGCGATGGTAATAATGTGGCTCATTCGATTTTGCTGGGTGGGGCGCTGGTCGGCATGAACGTTCATATTGCGACGCCAAAGGATTATGAGCCTAGTCCTGAAGTGGTGGCTCAGGCGAAAAAGATTGCGGGCGATCGCAGTAATATTTTGATTACGAATGACCCGAAGGAAGCGGCAGAAGGCTCCCACGCGCTCTATACGGATGTTTGGGCGAGCATGGGTCAAGAAGATTTGGCAAATACTCGCATCCCTATTTTTCAGCCTTATCAGCTCAATAATGAACTAATGGCTGTGGCGGACAAGGCGGCGATCGCCCTCCATTGTCTCCCAGCGCACCGAGGCGAAGAAATTACTGAAGAAGTGATGGAAGGTAAGCAGTCAAAAATTTGGGATCAAGCCGAAAACCGGATGCACGCCCAAAAAGCGCTAATGGCCAGCTTGTTAGATCTCGTTTAACCGCAGTTTGAGCAAAAAATTAGGGCAGTGCAGACATGGCGCAGGCGAGCAGAAATATTAACCTAAAACATAAAACGTGAAAATATTGCCAAAAATCACGAGCCAGAACCTCTTAATCATTGGCTTTATGCCGCTTGTCATTTGTGTTCTTGGAGCTGACTCTCAACTTTTAGTTGGGCAGCAATTTGTTGGGCAGGCGATCGCCAATATTTTGGCCGTATTTTACTTCGGGTTGATGCTGTTAAATCTGCGGCGCGAAGTACAAATCATGGCTTTGGTTTTTGTGCCTTTTTCTGCCCTATTCGAATGTTTATTCAGCCTTGGTTTTGAGCTATATCATTACCGTCTCACAGTCGTTCCTTTATACGTGCCATTCGGCCACGGCATTCTGTTTACAACAGGTTTATTACTTGCAGAATCACCCATTTTTTCTCAGTTTGAGAAGTGGAAACCCTATATTTTAAGTCTCTACGGCATCATTTTTGGCGGCGTTATCTTGCTCCTCCAAGATTTTTTTAGTGGTGGATTAGGTTTGATCTTTTTTTGGGTTATTAGACGAAAAGGTAACCGTTCTTTGTACCTAATTATGGGTCTGCTCGTCCTATATATTGAACTCATCGGTACAGCTTTTGGCTGCTGGACATGGGAGCCAAAAATCTTCGGTTTAATTCCGACGACAAATCCACCTTTCGGCGCTTTTATTTTTTATGTTTTAGGAGATTTGGGCGTGATGAAAGTTTCGCGATGGCTTAACCAACGTTTTGATTTAGAACTCTATTTTAGTAATAATTAAAATTCTGCATTGAGGGGCGATCGCGGAAAAGGAATTACGTCGCGGATATTCGCCATACCTGTCATAAATTGCACCAAGCGCTCGAAGCCTAAACCGAAACCAGCGTGGGGCACAGAACCAAAGCGACGCAGATCGAGATACCACCACAAATCATCGGTTTCAATATTCATTTCTTTAATGCGTCGTTCCAAAACATCGAGACGTTCTTCTCGCTGGGAACCGCCGATTAGTTCACCAATTTTTGGCACTAAAACATCCATTGCTGCAACAGTTTTTTCGTCATCGTTTAGGCGCATATAAAAGGCTTTAATGTCTTTCGGATAATTGGTAACAATCAGCGGCTTTTTGAAAAATTCTTCTGCTAAATACCGCTCGTGTTCGGACTGCATATCGATACCCCATTCAACAGGAAACTCAAACGTCTTATTACTTTTCTCAAGAAGGGCGATCGCCTCGGTATAGGTAATGCGTGCAAAGTCATTATCGATGATATTTTGAGCTGTTTCGAGGACAGTTTTATCAATACGTTTGTTAAAAAACTCCATGTCTTCTGGGCAAGTTTCTAACACATATTTAAAGATGTACCGTAGAAATTCTTCTGCCAAATCTTGGTCGCCGATAATGTCGCAAAAAGCCATCTCCGGTTCCACCATCCAGAATTCTGCGAGGTGGCGAGATGTGTTGGAATTTTCAGCACGGAAAGTAGGGCCAAAAGTGTAGACATTTTTGAAAGACATCGCCATCACTTCGGCTTCGAGCTGACCACTCACTGTGAGGTAGGAAGGACGACCAAAAAAGTCTTCAGCATAATTAATCGCCCCAGCTTCATCACGTTTTGGGTTGGCAAGATCGAAGTTTGTGACCGCAAACATTTCGCCAGCCCCTTCACAATCACTCGCTGTGATAATGGGTGTATGCGCCCAAAGAAAGCCTTTTTCTTGGAAAAACTGATGAATTGCGGTGGAACAAGCGTTACGAACCCGCATTACTGCACCGATGGTATTCGTTTTGCCTCGTAGATGACCGATCGTGCGGAGAAATTCAAAGCTGTGGCGTTTTTTCTGGAGCGGATAGGTTTCGGGATCTGCGCCGCCGTGGACAGTAACTGCCGAAGCCTGCACTTCGATGCGCTGACCTTTACCGGGAGATTCGACAACCAAACCGGTTGCACTCACCGACGCGCCAGTGTTGAGCTGTTTAATAATGTTGTCGTAGTCGGCTAAATCTTTGTCGATAATGACCTGTATGCCGTCCACCGTGGAGCCATCGCTAATCTCGATAAAGGAAAAAGCTTTGAGTTCTCGCTTTGTTTTCACCCAGCCTTCGACGGTTGTGGTGGACTGGATTTCAGCAGATTTGAGGATTTCCTTGATGCGCATGGTCATAACTTCTTGGTGTCAGGTAAAAAGGGGGCGATCGCCGCTACTGTTTATCTTATCGAGTTTGTTGACGATTACGATTACTGCCAGAGAAAGCGCACGTCTAATTCGAAATCTTTCAATACATCTTCTCCAGACAACATTTTTGGTGCTTCTAAAATCTCTGTGGGGCGATCGCCGCGATAAATGCCTACCCGCTTATTTTTCGGATCTAGTAGCCAACCCAATCGGCAACCATTGGCTTGATACTCTTCCATTTTCGCCGTACCCAATTTCCAAGAGTCTGATGGCGACAACAACTCAATCACAAAGTCTGGGCACAGCGGCAAAAATCCCCGTCGTTGTTCTGGGGTTAAATTCTCCCATTTTTCTAGGGGAATCCAAGAAACATCTGGGGAGCGATCGCCGCCATTCGGCAAAGAAAAACCCGTAGACGAATCAAATGCAACACCTTTTTGCGTCGCGTCATTCCAGACAAAAAGTTTTCCGCCCAAACGAAAATTACGAAAACCCGTTTCTCCACCAGTAGGAGCCATAACGATTAATTCTCCAGTGGGGCTTCTTTCTAATTTACGAGCAGGATTCGCCTCGCAGATACGATAAAACTGCTCGCGGGTGAGATTGATAACCGGACTCAGATCAAGCGCAAAAGCCGTCATGGATTTAGGGTGCGGTAGGAACTGCTTCTAGGATAACAAGTCATTTTCTCTGGGTGGCTGGCGATCGCCTCATAAAAAGATAAATTATGCAAATCGAGTTAGTGGTGTGAGTGGGGCGATCGCCGAACTAATTTTTGAGATAAATCATCCGCATGAAGGTGGGAGCAACAAAGCAACCAAGGACGGCAAGACTACAGCAAAACCAAATCCAATAACCCACATAAATTGTCTGAAAAGCCAAAACTTCGGGCGTTTTATTGTCACCGTGGTCAAACACTCGCACCGGATCGCCAATGGCTCGGGCTGGCGGGTTACTCGAAGCACTATTCACAAAAATATGTTTCCTGAAATCAGCGCCTTGATACTCCACTTCTAGGGAATAGGCGGTGCCATCATTGTCGCTATGGGCTTTGTGCCCGATTACAATGCCGTCATATTGGGTCGCGGTTTTCAAAGCATTGTGTTTCTTGGCGACAAGGGGTAAGCAGAGAAGCATGGACGCAGCCAGCATTAAGCCTAATACTTTAACAATCCACATTCTTTTTTTCCCAAACTCTTTCTAAAATCATAGGATTTACGCAGAAAAATTTCGTATCGCGGCGATCGGCCCATGCCAACATCAATTGTTTAAATCAGGTTGACTAATTTTTCGAATCGTAGAGATGATAGTTTACTATTTCTATTTTCGATCAGCTTTTTTGATTGGGATACCTGCTTCTATTACAGTTTTTGAAAAAGCTCTGTAATTGTAAATCCTATTTCAAGATCATTCACAACCTGTTCCAAAAAGGTTTCCATTTCAGAATAACTCATGTTGCTTTCAGAAAATAATATTTCATCGCCTAACGAATGGATTACATCTTGTTGTGTTTCTCCATTCCCTTCAATAATAATGACATTTTCTTTTGTTTGCGACAAATATTCTAATCCATCTTCTACTATGTTTCTGTCAACATGAAAAGACACACTATTCCTCATCTTTTTAAAAGGTTTTTTGTTTTTCCAGCGTTTATCAAAGTCCTTTAGCTTTTTCTGATATTCAGGATCTAATTTGAATGTTGGATGAAGGTAAAAGGAATTACGAAGCTCTTGGATAGACTCTGATAACTCATATAAAGTACCGACAGAAAACCAAGTCATTGTATATAAATTACGTTGACTAGAAGGAGTATATTTTTGATTTTTTTGAATATTGTGGTAACCAAAATTTATCAAGCTCGTTAATCTGTCAACATGAATAAAGCAACGACTAAAAGCATTTAGTAATTTGGCTCCAATTACATCGCGAAACGAAGAAAAATTATTGACTTCTATATGCCAAGTTTTATTCTCATAATCCCGAACTAATATGACTGATGGCTCTTGATTAATCATTAAAAAATTAAATCTTCGATAGTTGGATTCTGGATAAATTCTGAATACGTTTCCCTGAGTCAAGACGCATCTAATTTAAAACCTTCCACAGATAACATGTCTGGTCAGTTAAACATCTCTGTAGGGCGATCGCCGAGTTGGGTTAGTTGTTGATTTTCTATAAAATTAAATATTCAGATATTCATTGATGATTTCTAAAATTACTTGCTCAATATCTGGGATTTTGGATTGAATGATTTCATCTCTAATATGTTTATGATCTGCGTAGCCTAAGTCTGGTTTATGTCGTGCATTATCATAGCGAAATATTAAATTATTCTCTGCGTCTTGATAATGGAATGAGTAGGATAATTTTTCAATGGATTCTTGTAAATCGACATACTCTTTAAAAAACAGTCTTGAACCTTGCAAAAATTCTAGGCTGCCTTGAATAAAGCCAATATAATTTGATCTGACATCTACTGAGAAGTTAAACGATAAAATATATCCATTATCAACATATTTCTGAACAATAGAGACAATGTTATTTTGGTAAGTATTGAGTAACATACTCTATCTCTTCTAGTTTTTGCAAAGCACTTACCAGTCTCTGTTTTATCTTGATTTCACCCGCCCAACTTACATATTCATCCTCTTTCCCTTCGAGATCTTCGGCTGTCCAATTAGACAAAAAGAAATTGGATGAAATTTGATATTTTGTTTCAAATTCTTGTAGAAGTTTATTAGTTTTATCAATAGAGCGATTTAAGTTTTTAATCTCGGAATCAATCGCTGCTCTTACTAGGTTTTGAACAATTTCGAGATCGGGGGTATCGGATTTGATTTCTAGTTGTAACATGATGTTTACCTCAGTTAGAGCAATCTAGGTTTACTTAATGCTGACTTGTCCGTTCATGAACATCGGTAGCAGCCAATCGCGGAGTTAGGTTAGTTATTGATTTTGCCTATGATTATTTAAAATCTTAGGTTAGTTATTGATTTTGCCTATGATTATTTAAAATCAATGAATTATATTTGAAAACAATTTCATATTAGACGGCGATCGCCTTCTCATTCAGCCTCGATTGACTCCACTGGAACCTCTTCAATAATCGTTACCTTGGGTTGATCCAGCTCAAACAGAGACTTAGAGAGCAAAATCACAATATTTGGCGTTTCATTATTCGCAAAATGGACATCCCTTCCGGTTCGACAAATTTCTCCTCAGCAAGGCATATTTTCCGTAGTTTAAGCTTTTTTGGCGATCGCCTATTGTTCACCAAAACACGGTCTCTTAAAGAATTGCAATCTTTATCAGCTTGACCTTGGGGGAAAATAGGAGGCGAATAAATTTGTACCTAACAAGATGTCTGAAACTAGTATTGAATCGATTCTGCAAGAGAAACGCACCTTTGCGCCCCCTGCCAAATTTTCTGAACAAGCCCATATCAAAAGCCTTGAGCAATACCAAGCACTCTATGATTTAGCGAAAGATGACCCAGAGAAATTCTGGGGTGAGCTAGCCGAAAAAGAATTAGAGTGGTTCGAAAAGTGGGATACCGTCCTTGATTGGCAGCCGCCTTTCGCGAAATGGTTCTCCGGCGGCAAGATTAATATTTCCCATAATTGTCTTGATCGTCACCTCAAAACTTGGCGTAAAAATAAAGCAGCTCTCATTTGGGAAGGGGAACCGGGCGATAGTCGCACCCTAACCTACGCGCAACTCCACCGGGAGGTTTGTCAGTTCGCTAACGCCATGAAAGAACTGGGTGTGAAAAAAGGCGATCGCATTGGTATTTATATGCCGATGATTCCCGAAGCGGTAATTGCCTTGCTTGCCTGCGCCAGAATTGGTGCGCCCCACACGGTAATTTTTGGGGGATTTAGTGCCGAAGCTCTCCGTAGTCGTCTCGAAGATGCGGAAGTGAAACTTGTGATTACTGCCGACGGTGGTTTCCGTAAGGATAAAGCGGTTCCCCTGAAGCCCCAAGTTGATGCGGCGATCGCCGACGATTTTGCCCCCAGTGTTGAAAATGTTTTAGTGGTTCAACGCACTAAAGCCGATGTAAAAATGGTCGAAGGGCGCGATCATTGGTGGCACGAAATGCAAAAAGAAGTCTCCGCTGTTTGCCCCGCCGAACCGATGGATGCAGAAGACATGCTCTTCATTCTCTACACCAGTGGCACGACCGGAAAACCCAAGGGCGTGGTTCACACGACGGGCGGTTATAACCTTTATACCCACATGACCTGCAAGTGGATTTTTGACCTCAAAGATGACGATGTGTACTGGTGTGGCGCAGATGTGGGCTGGATTACGGGACACAGTTACATTACCTATGGCCCCCTCTCCAACGGTGCAACGGCGGTGATGTACGAAGGTGCACCCCGTGCGTCTAACCCCGGTTGTTATTGGGAAGTGATCGAAAAATATGGCGTGACAATTTTCTACACTG
>JBARRZ010000274.1:0-4570 GCA_049644465.1 Limnothrix sp. | reverse complement strand
CAGATTGGACAATTTTTGGCACGTCCGGCTCTGGAAGCTCCCCGCTGCATGGTGGTGATCGAGGAGGCGCAAACGATGGCGGAATCTCCGGCGAATGCGTTGCTCAAAACCTTGGAGGAACCGGGTAATGCAACTCTCGTTTTATTGGCTCCGAGTGCGGATAGTATTTTGCCGACGTTGGTGTCGCGCTGCCAAAAGATCCCGTTTTATCGCCTCGCGGTGGAGGATGTTGTGACAATCCTGACGGAGAAGGGCTATCAGCATATTTTGGAGGATGAAACAATTTTGGCGATCGCCCAAGGGAGTCCGGGGGAGGCGATCGCCATTTACGAAATGCTCAGCAACGTGCCGCAGGATTTGTTGCAAAAACTGAAAGTGTTGCCGACGGAATCAATCATGGCGCTGACCCTAGCGAAGGAATTAACGGCGGCGTTGGAGACGGAAGTACAAATGCGATTGATTGATTATTTACAGCACCAATATTGGCAAAATACTCGCCAAAGTGAGCCGATTAAACAACTAGAAGCAACTCGCAAATATCTGCGGGGTTATGTGCAACCTCGCTTGGTGTGGGAAACTTTTTTCCTAAAAAATTGTGTGTGATCTCTATTTACCATTAGAGTCGAGATAATAGAATGGTAAATTATCTCGACTTAATCCCGCCATGACTGAACTACTGGAACGTGCTTTAAATAAATTACAAACATTGTCAGAGCGCGAACAAGACGTGATCGCTGCACTGATTTTAGAAGAGCTAGAGGAAGAGAAATGTTGGGATGCAAGTTTTGCGAGTTCCCCAGATCTTTTAGCACAAATGGCAGCAGTGGCAAAGGCTGAATACCATGCTGGACAGACGCTAGAGCTAGACCCTGATACCCTCTGAACTCCAAAAAAATTTCAAAGTAAAGATAAACAAAATAAGTGATATTTTAAAGGACATCAGAAATTTTCCAGTGATATCCATTCGATTTGCATTGAGTTTTTTCGAAAGTCTGTTCCTCCTGCCTATCGTAGTTGTGAAACACACGTCGTGAGAGGAACAATGAAGTCCCAAACAACAGAACAATTTCGTTGTTTATTTGCCATCCTTTCCCCTCAAGTACAAACACAAACAAAAATGGATTATCGTCAGTTTCAGCTAGATCCTAACTATCCCAGCTTACGGTTTAAAAAAGTCCATTCCAAATTACCCATTTATTCTGCTCGTATTAACAGAAATCATCGTGTTGTTGGAGAATTGGTAGGGGATACAGTGATTTGGTTTTGGGTTGGTTCCCATACAGATTATGAAAAACTACTCGGTAAAATTTAATTACTTATTCGCTTTAACCTTTGACACCGCTGCCGCTGTCGGTGGGGATGATGTATTGCTGGACAAAGGCGAACAAAACCATCACGGGTAATAGCGAAATAATTGATCCGGCGGCAACCAAACGCCAATCGAGGGAAAACTGTCCGGCAAGGGTCGCAACGCCGAGAGGCAAGGTATAAAATTCGGGGCGATCGATGACGATTAGTGGCCAAAGGAAATCACTCCACGAGCCGATAAAGACAAAGATTGCGAGGGTAATTAAGGCTGGACGCACTGCCGGAATCATGATGTGCCACCAAATGCCTAGCTCTGAACAACCATCAATTCGGCCTGCTTCTTCCAGCTCTTTGGGTACGCCCTGAAAGGCTTGGCGCAGGAGAAAAATACCGAAGGCGGAGGCTAGGCTCGGAAAAATAATGCCGAGATAGGTGTTGCGTAAACCGAGCTGCACGGTAAGGACGAACAGGGGAATCATCACGATTTGGAAGGGGATCATGATCGTCGAAACTACCGTCGCAAAAATGATGTCTCGCCCGCGAAAATCTAGTCGTGCCAGTGGGTAGGCGGCGAGAGCGCAAAAGAGCAGATTAAATACGACGGTGAGAACGGCAATCAGGGTGCTATTGAAGAGGTAGCGTCCGAAGGGGTGGTTTTGCCAGACGGTGACGAAATTTTGCAGGGTTGGGGTTTCGGGGATGAGCTGGGGCGGAAAGCTAAAGATATTTTCGGTGGGAGATTTTAGCGATGTACTCAGCAGCCACAACAGCGGGAACAGCATCACGACGGCGATCGCCCCCAAGAGAAAATATGTCCCGATAGTTTTCAAAGTCTTTGGCATCATCGTCCGCCCGTAACGATTTTTGGTTCTCTAGATTTTGTCATATCTGGGCGATCGCCTCTATTTCCATCGACTAAACTAAGGGTATTGATGCTCGACGAAAACCATGGTTGCAAATGCAGTTCGCTGGACAGTAAGAGATCTCGAAGCTAGGCCCGATGATGGCGGCTGGAAACGTTATGAAGTGATTGATGGAGAATTAATTGTGACCCGTGCGCCCCACATTTTTCATCAAGAAACGTCTGGCAATCTACACTTTGAGTTGGTGCGATGGTCTAGAGAATCCAAATTAGGCAAGGCTTTCAATGCGCCGGGTGTTGTCTTTTCTCCAGATGATGGGGTAATTCCAGATGTGGCGTGGATGAGTAATGAACGTCTAGAAAATGGGATAGATGAGTCGGGACATTTTGCGATCGCCCCGGAGCTGATGATTGAGATTTTGTCGGCGGGAAAACTGAATGAGCAACGGGATAAAGAAACTAAGCGAAAGTTATATTCGCAATTTGGGGTGCAGGAATATTGGGTAGTAGATTGGCGACTGAAGACGATTGAGATTTATCGCCGGAATCAAGCGCAGTTGGAATTGGTCTGTACGCTATTCAGCAATGACATGCTTATTTCACCGCTATTGCCAGAGTTTGAAATGGCTGTCAGTCAGGTTTTTATTTAGTGCAGAACGGGCGATGAAACTGAGAGAAAAACTACAGGAAAAACGGGAAGAGATTTTGGCGATCGCCGCAAAACATGGTGCGTTTAATGTGCGAGTTTTTGGGTCGGTGGCAAGGGGTGAGGAGACGGAAACTAGTGATATTGATTTTTTGATTGATTATGATCTCGACAAGATCACCTCATGGTTTCCGGTGCAGCTCATCAGGGATTTGGAAAAAAGTCTTGGGGTTAAAGTTGATGTTGTGACAGTGGAAGGATTGAAGCCTCGAATTCGGGAAAATGTGCTTCAAGATTGTGTTGTTTTATGAGAAATGATTTTGAGCGATTCAGGGATATGGAGGAGGCGATCGCCAAAATTGAAAAGTATGCAACCCAAGGAAAAGCTGAGTTTTTTGATAATGAGTTGATTCAGACTTGGATCGTTTTTCAATTACAAATTATTGGTGAAGCTGCTCGCTCTATCTCCGATGAAACCTACGAGAAATATCCTCAGATTGAATGGCGTAATATTATTGATTTTAGAAATTTACTTGTTCACGAATATTTTCGTATCGATCTAAAAATTGTTTGGAAAATAGTAGAAACAGAGATTCCTAAGCTCAAACGACAGGTGCAGGCAATTTTAAAATGACTTGGCGATCGCTGTCTGATTTTAGAAATATTTTGGTGCATGATTATCTCGACGGCATTGATCTTGAGAGGATTTGGACGGCGATCATGATCGATTTGCCGGAGCTATAAAACACAGCTAAAACTTTATTGAAAATGCTTGAATTGCACGAGTAGGATGTGAGGAGGCGGCAAAAAAACATGATTTTGTTTGAGGTTTAATGTCCGTCGTAACGAATCTTTTTTGATGGTAAATATATAGAAATTGATGGGTTTTGCTCGATTTTAATTTGTTGGAAAAAGCAATCATCATCTTCTCGCGACACCCATCCTACAATTCTGGGGGAGGCATTTTCTCAATCTCAGACATCGGCAAAAACATTGTCGTCTCGATCCACTCCCGTACATCGTGACGGATATCAGCAGACTGCAAACACTCCAACAGCAATCGATTTTCATCCCAATAATTTTGAAGGATTTTTCGTTGCTCTTTCGTCCACTGCCAATCATGACCAATATTGCGGTGCTCAATCATTGCTTGTGTGAAATGTCTTCTCCAAATTTCCATTTCGTATCTTAACCAAAGTTCAAGTTGTGTTGAATCATCTACTGGTGGCAATTCATCTATTAATTTCAAAAAATGATTTTTAGCATCTAAGTTTATTTTTTGTATTTGCTGAGTTACTTGGAATAAAGAGTTGTATAAACTACGGCTGTAAGGCAAGAGATAAGAAAAGAAAAGTGTATACATTAGGCTGATATCGAAAATAAGCTTGGTGTTAGTTGAAAGATCTAAGTAAGGTAATAAATTATCGTTGATAGGATCACAAGCATCGAGATGTAAATACATATATAGTGAGCGGTATAAAGGTATTATTGTTTTTATCGAGAAAGGTACTTCTAACCCATCACATAATTCTTGATAGGCTTGAGGTGAATAGTGATGACAATCCAGTGATTTTACTTTCACTTGTATATATTCTAGAAATGATTGACACTGAGAATGAGAAGATACTTTTTCATCAATATTTTTTTTTAGATTTATTGTCAACTGAGAAGCAATATTTTTATCATCAATTTCTATATATTTACCATCAAAAAAGATTCGTTACGACGGACATTAAACCTCAAACAAAATCATG
>JBARRZ010000273.1:0-28075 GCA_049644465.1 Limnothrix sp. | reverse complement strand
TTCCAAAGCAGTTACTAAGAGTATTTAAATCGGTGATCATTTCACCTAGTTTCGAATTGTTGGCAAAGACCTTTTTTATTTTTGATATAATCTTATTTATTTTCTCTTCTCTTTTTTTGAAAGCTTGGTTTTTGATGAAAATATCAAAGCTATTATTCATGATTTCATCTTGTTTAAATACAAACTGGTCAATATATCGATCATTAAAAACAGCCACGCTATTTATGTTTTCCGCACCCTCTAAACTCGGTTTGGTCGAGGTTGAAGACTCTTCTAAATATTTGAATGGAATCAGTTCCAGAAGTGCACTTTGACTTTTTGTACTTAACTCTATGGCTTTTGATATCGTGCTTTTACCTGTGCCATTTGAGGCATATTTGATATTGAGCTTTCCCTCTTGGATGTCAATTTCTGCACGATTAATATTGTTGCAATTCTGAATTAGGATATTCATAAAAGTAATGAGTTTTCAAAAAATAATAATCTGAATTATTTTAGCTTAACCCGCTCGACTTGTTGGTTGAATCTTTTTTTGACGTATTTTTTCGATATATTCTTGCGCGATCGCCGCTACTATAGATATCTGTTTAACCCTGTGTGCTAACGAAATTATTCATGCCTGCATCCAACCGCAACCCCATCGCTGAAGAAATCCCCAACGCCGATTACCGCAAGCTAGATCGGGATCTCCTCACGCCGATGATGCAGCATTACGCCAACCTGAAGGATGTCTACCCCAACGCCATTTTGTTGTATCGAGTGGGAGACTTTTTCGAGTGCTTTTTTATGGATGCGATCACCGTGTCGCGGGAATTGGAGCTGGTTTGTACGAGCAAAGAATCCGGTAAAGGCATTGGGCGTGTGCCGATGACGGGTGTGCCGCACCATGCGCTGGATCGGTACAGTACTCTGCTGGTGGAGAAGGGTTATGGAGTCGTGATTTGCGATCAGGTGGAGGATGCCGCCACTGCCCACGCGGAAAAACGGATGGTGCGGCGGGAAGTGCAAAAAGTGCTTACACCCGGTACGCTGACTGATGATGGGATGTTGCGGGCGCGGCAAAATAATTACCTTGCGGCGGTGGTGATCGCTGGCAAACACTGGGGGTTGGCCTATGCGGATATTTCCACGGGGGAATTTCAGACGACCCAAGCGACGGATCTTGAAGCCCTGACGATTGAACTTTTGCGATTGCAACCATCGGAAATTTTGTATCCCACCGATGCGCCGGATTTGCAAACATTAATGCGTCCCGGCGATCGCCAAAAACTTTTAAAACAACACCTGCCGGAATGTCTGCCGTCGGAGTTTTGTTATGCCCTGCGATCGCCGCGAGAATTTGATATTAACGAAGCCAAACCCAAGCTATTGATGACCTTTCAGAGATCGTCCTTGGAGGGGATGGGCTGCGAAAATTTGCCGTTGGCGGTGCGGGCTGCGGGGGGATTGTTGGCGTATGTGGAGGAAACCCAGCAGGCGTATAAAGTGCCGTTTGAAACCATTAAAACCTATAGCATCCACGAATATCTGCAACTGGATCACCAGACGCGGCGCAACCTCGAAATCACCCAAACCATCCGCGACAGTAGCCTTTACGGGTCTTTGCTCTGGGCGCTGGATGTCACGAATACGAATATGGGCGGGCGGGCGTTGCGGCGTTGGCTATTGCAACCATTGCTCGATCCAGAGGCGATCGCCGAGCGGTTGGATACTATTGAAGAGCTGGTGGATAACACGAATTTGCGGCAGGATGTGCGGCATTTGTTGAAACAAATTTATGACCTCGAACGCATTGCAGGGCGTATCGGTTCCGGTAGCGCAAATGCCCGTGATTTATACGCTCTGGCTGAATCCCTCACAAAATTATCCCACCTTGCGGAAGTGGTAGAAGAGGCAAAATCTCCCTATTTAGCCGCAGTGCAGAATTTCCCGCCCGACCTCGAAAAACTGGGCAAACATGTCCTCGCGCATTTGGTGGATTCGCCGCCGATACATATTAAGGATGGGGGCGTAATTCGGGATGGCGTGGATGAAGAACTGGATCACCTGCGCCGCAGCCAAGTGGAAGACCGGGAATGGTTGGCAAATTTGGAGATTACCGAGCGCGATCGCCTTGGCGTAAGTAAGCTGAAAGTCGGTTATAACAAGACCTTTGGCTATTATATCGGGATGCCCCGCTCCCAATCGGACAAAGCTCCAGAGGAATATCTGCGCAAGCAAACCCTTGCCAATGAAGAGCGGTACATTACTCCCGAACTGAAAGAGCGTGAAAGCCGTATCCTCACTGCGAAAGACGATATCTGCACCCTCGAATATGAAATCTTTGCCGAGTTGCGAAATACCGTTGCCGAACATACTGATACTATCCGTGCCGCTGCCGGGGCGATCGCCGCGATCGATGTATTAGCCGCCTTCGCTGAAACCGCTGTATATCAAGGCTATTGTCGCCCAGAAATCACCGCTAGCAAAACTGTTGAAATCGAAGCAGGCCGTCACCCTGTCGTCGAAAAATCTTTGGGGATGGGTTTGTTTGTCGCCAACTCTACTTACCTCGGAAAAACGAAAAATAATTGCCCTGATTTAGTGATTTTGACTGGCCCTAACGCAAGCGGTAAAAGCTGTTATCTCCGGCAAATTGGATTGATTCAACTAATGGCTCAAGTGGGCAGTTTTATCCCCGCAAAATATGGCATGATCCCGATTTGTGACCGCATTTTTACCCGTGTCGGCGCAGTTGATGACCTTGCCACCGGACAATCTACTTTTATGGTGGAGATGAATGAAACTGCAAATATTCTCAACCACGCCACAGAAAACTCGTTAATTTTGCTCGATGAAATTGGGCGAGGCACGGCAACCTTTGACGGACTTTCCATTGCTTGGGCTGTGGCAGAACATATCGCCACGGAAGTAAAAGCGAAAACTATTTTCGCAACCCACTATCACGAACTTAACGAACTAGCTTCTATCCTACCCAATGTCGCCAATTTCCAAGTAACCGTTCAAGAAATGCCCGATGAAATCATCTTTTTACATCAAGTACGACCCGGTGGCGCAGACAAATCCTATGGCATTGAGGCTGGGCGTTTAGCGGGTTTACCGACGAGTGTAATTAAGCGTGCCAAGCAAGTCATGACCCAGATTGAAAAGCACAGTAAAATTGCTGTCGGCTTGCGCAAAGGTGGCAAAACGAAGGAAAAGATAACGATAAATGGCAAATATGATGCCAACAAAGTTTCTGAACAACTCGATATTTTTGACTTTTGATTTCTCCTTCAGTTAACAAATCCACTTTTCTTCAGAGTAAGATCAAAAAATAATACCGTTTGGGAGTTCTCACATGGTTAATCACCTTGACCGAATCACGGTTAATTCCAATGTTTGTCTTGGGCAACCGACGATCCGTGGCATGCGAATCACCGTTGGCTTTGTTCTGAAATTATTAGCTAGCCAATTATCAATCCCAGAAATTTTAGAGTCTTATCCAGAGTTAGAGGAAGAAGATATTCGCCAAGCTCTAAATTATGCGGCATGGGTTGTCTCGGATCGCGTGATTAGTACAACTTCCGCATGAGTAGTTTTCGCTTTATCGCAGATGTCCACATCTCTCCCAAAACCATCGCAGCATTAACTGATCAGGGCTATGACATCATTCGGTGTACAGACATCCTGCCTGCCAATGCTCCTGATATCGAGATCCTAGAATTTGCGAGGACAGAGGACAGAATTGTTCTGACACAGGATTTAGATTTTTCAATGTTGGTTGCGATTAATAATTATGATCAGCCCAGCTTAATCACACTGCGATTATCTTCTGCTAAACCGGATATCGTTCAGATAGACTATTTGAAGTTTTACCAATGTTTGAATAAGAGCTACAAACAAGTGTCGCAATTACTATTGATGATGACTCAGTACGTATTCGTAAGCTGCCGATTCGTTGAAATCAAATGGGGCGATCGCCCCCAAAATCCCTTTAACTTTTTTTAACCTTGATTACCAAGGATTTCCTACTAATGTGAAACCACTCCAGAAGTAGGGATGAGTCAAGTCTTGATCGGGAGAATCTTGGTTATTTTTTTGTAGTGAAATATTAGCGCCCGCTGTTTCTAGCTCGTTACCATTCAGCCGAACATCACCCCTCAACATGGCGATTTGAGCTTGTCGTAATGCTTCTGCTTTGATCGGTGACGTTTTGAGTTCTTTATAAAATTGCGTCATCAGGGCCATCGTGCCTGCATCACTAACATCCCAAATACTGCCAAGTGCTGACTTTGCCCCAGAGGTTAAAGCAAGCCCAGCAAAGCCTAATTCTGCTTGGCGATCGCCGAGGGCTGTGCGGCAGGCTGAAAGGACTAGTAGTTCAATGGGCGGGTTATCGAGGCCCAGCTTTGCCAAATCTGAAAAAGATACTTTTTGATCTTGAAACTGAATGTAAGAATTATCCTGCTGGCCGGGGAGAAATGCACCATGGGTGGCAAGGTGGACAATGCCGTAAGTGGTACGTTTTCGCGCTGCAACCAAATTAGCCACAGTAAATTCATCATCAAGGAAAATATCGCCATCCCAAATTTCATTACCGATAATTTGTACTTCTAAGGGCGCTGCTGGAAGATCGATCGCGCCATCAAATTCTGATGCACCCATCGCAATCAACTGATTATCTGTCGGTGCAACATAGGCTGATGTGTTGGTAAGCGAGAAACTAGGCATTAATCCAACACTGTATTTTTCAACTAAAAATTGCTCCCCATCATGGAGTGCGGCGATCGGCAAAACCCGCAAGCCTTCATCCATCACAAAGGCAATATTATCAATCCTTTTTTTATCGAGATCTGCTTCCAGCGGTCGAATGATCACATCATACAAATGCTGGGCTGGAGTAAGATGCACGTTGCCAAATCGTGGGTTGGTGACGCCTCGTATAAAGTTTTTTGCTTCTCTCATCACCATGGCGTAAGTTGCACCGGGTACTCGATACTCCATGACCTGTCCTTCCGGGGTGACCATGACCAACCGTAAGGGAGTATCACCCCTAATCTGGCGGTCTGGCTCAAGAAATCGGTTTTCAGCATTTAGGAAATCACTGAGGCGATCGCCGCTAAACTCCCACTGGGCGATCGCCTCAGTTTTCCCTTTTTCCTTAGCTTTACTCTGCTTGTTTCTCGCACCATCTAGCTCCCCCTCATCCGGAAAATAAACATAGACAATTGCCGGATTTACACCAGTCTGATCCGCAATATTTTTGAGCGTACGGCGTATCTCTGCGATGTTTGTTTCAGCCTCAGCCATCCTCAACTCAGTAGACTGCTGCAGATCATTTTCAATACAGTTCGGAAAACAATTTAGAGGATCTATCGCTATTTCCGGCTCGTCGGGCTTGTCCGGCTCAGTCGGCTCAGTCGGCTCAGTTGCTCCCGGCTCAATCGTCAAATTTGCTGACGCACCACCACCAGATTTGAAAGCTGTGGCTGTCAAAGCAAAAGAACCAGGTTCCGCATTCGCCGTTGGTGTCACCGCCGCTTGTCCCGACGCATCCGTCACCCCAGACAAACCCGTAGAATTTGTACTTGCCCCGCTAGCTGGCGCATCAAAATTTACTGTCAAGCCCGGCAAAATAGTATTAAAAGTCGTCTCTTGCGCAGAGATCACAATCGGTGCAAAAGGAGTACTTGCAGATATCGCCTGATTGCCGCCAGAAACAACAGTTAGAGTTGTACCTTGAAATTCGACCGCACCAATATCAACCGTATCCACAAAACGATTTCCTCCCCGTTGCTCAGCTGTCAATCCAGAAACAACACCGTTGTTCCCCGCATCGATTGCCGGAGAAATGCCCTGATTGAAATCAAAAAAATGAGTTTGAGTAGAACCACCAAAATCACCAAGAGCCGTAAGTCCGGGATCAACATTTAGAACTCCAACACCAGCAAAGCTGCCATCCTCAACGATGTTGACACCTTGTACATTAATGCTGCCGAAACTGTTAACAACATCTCCGCCGCCACTATTTGCAACAATAGTATTGGTCAAATCTACTGTGCCGCCGTTGTTATAAATTCCGCCCGCAGTTGCGGCCACATTGTCGGAAATAGTACTGTTCGTCA
This sequence comes from Limnothrix sp., assembly GCA_049644465.1. GTDB lineage: Bacteria > Cyanobacteriota > Cyanobacteriia > Cyanobacteriales > MRBY01 > MRBY01. The sequence continues at coordinate 21,968 of JBARRZ010000273.1, read as the reverse complement.
AAGTGATTACAGCACCACCGTTATTACTAATTCCACCACCAGAATTTGATGCTGTATTTCCAGAAACAGTACTATTTGTCAGAGTAGCTATACCACCACCACTATTTTCAATGCCACCGCCACGATCAGCAGAGACTGTATTACCAGAAATAGTACTATTCGTCAGAGTGACAGTACCGCCGTTATTATCAATGCCACCGCCACGATCAGCTGCATTATTACCAGAGATAGTACTGTCAATAACATTGACTGTGCCACCATTGCTGCCAATGCCACCGCCACTATTAGTCGTATTACCAGAAACAATACTATTCGTTAAAGTGATCGTGCCACCGTTATTATTGATACCACCGCCACGGTCAGTCGCATTATTACCAGAGACAGTACTGTTAATTAGGTTGACTGCGCCATTGGCATTATTGATACCACCACCATTTGCAGTAATATTGGCAGAGTTGTTCGCAACAGTGATATTGACAAGATTGAGTGTGCCATTTGTGTTGGCAATTCCTCCCCCATTATCGCTGATGGAACCGTTCTGGATCGTTAGGTTATTGATAGTGATATCATTGCCACCTCCAGTAGCTGTACTGAGAACGCGATCGCCGCCGATGCTGCCATCAAGGATAGTGACCCCTTGCCCGCCCCCATTGATCGTCAACTGTTTAGATAAGTTGATGGCTGCACCCCTTTGAAATGTGCCTGCGCCAAGATTAATTGTCCTCGTCCCAGACACCGCACCAATAGCATCATGAGCATCTTGGATCGACACTCCCAAGTCCAGAGCGGTAGCTGTACCAACATTCACTGCATTGATATTGAAAGTCAGCCCCCCGGTACTATTCATGATGATCTGACTGCCGCCACCGACATTAAATAGTCTGCCTGTGATGGTTAATGACGCTGCTCCTCCGCCCGTTTGGTTAATTGAATTGTTGAGGGTAATGTCACCGTTGCCGCCAGCACCGCCACTAGTAGTAATAATGACGTTTGTGTTGCTATCAAGGGCCGCTACGATAGTCGCAGGATCAATAGTCGAAACCGTCGCTGGATCGAAGATGCCACCCGATAATGTGCCGCTACCACCTGTTGCGATATTAATATCAGAGGGGTCAAGGAGCCATTGACCAGATAGGCCATTTACAGCACTGGCATTAACTTTGGAACCGAAAATATCAAGGTAGTTTTTGCCGGAGGTTTCAACGAGTCCACCGTCCCCACTCTGGGAGCCACCTGTTGCTAATGCTGTACCAGAGAACTGGGTCGCATTGTCTGCCCAGACAATAATTTTGCCGCCGCTGCCTGTTGCGTTGGCACTGGCATTCAAGGCTGAATTGCTGTCGATGGTGGTGGTGGTGGCGCGGAACAAATCGCCTTGGCCTTGGTAGTCGCCTCCGACTAAGATTTCACCGCCATTATTCGTACCAGAAGCATTGATGGTTGCGTTGTTAAGGGCGATCGCCTGACCAAAAACACCAATAGTTCCTCCTTGATCACCGGAGACATCGACACCTCCATGAACGAAAGTACTACCCGAATTTGAAGAAATGGCAGTCTGATCTGCGGCTAAAGTCACTGCGCTATTTGTAACGATTAAACCTGTATCTAAATTGCTCCCTGTCAGTAATTGAGGCAGATCGGTAATGGCTAAATTATTCGTTGGTGCAGCAAATTCGAGACCGAGAATCTGTCCCGTTTGGTTTAAGCGCAGGGTGTTTGTACCGGGCACTGCCATAATCTGGACGTTGCCCCCAGCGGCAGCAAGCGTGCCAGTATTCACGACATTCGAAGCAAATAAATTTAGCGATCGCCCCGATGAAACCGCCAAATCTCCCGCATTAACAATTGCGCCATTTCCTGTAAAAGTAAACTTGGTGGGAGTGCCAATCAAAGCCGTGTAATCTGCGCTGCCCGTCCAAAATTCTTCGCCGAAACCGATACCCGAAGCGGTGCTTGCAGTGAAATCTCCGGCTAAATTGAGCTGGGCATTATTCCCGAAAACGATGCCTGATGGATTAAGTAAAAATAAATTAGCATTGCCACCACTAACTTGCAGTAAACCGTTGATATAGGAGGGGTTACCGCCACTGATACGGGACAAAATATTTTGTAGATTTGGGGTGCTGAGAAAGGTCGCGATCTGGCTAGCATCGAGGTTGAAATCAGCAAAATTGTGAAAGAGATTGCTTCCATCTCCCGATAAGCTACCGCCGGAAATGTTGAAAGTCTGTCCTTGCTGCTCGATGATCGTGCCAGTGCCATCATTTGCGACAGAAATTTGGGCGATCGCCGCCGGGTTTGTGGTGATTAAAAGTGGAAGAGTTAGGAAAGTTGCGGTCAGGAAAAAACGAGACACGGAAACACCTCAGTAAGAAATTTGCCAGTTATTTCACGGGAGCGGGATGAATCTAGTGAGTTTGGGGTTGGCTGCAAAATTGAGACGAGAAGCTTTACCGTAGTTTGTCGCTCGTTCTCTAACTTGTCACCAATTCATCGAGTGGAAGATGTCCTGTAGATACTAACGGGTTGGCAACCTACTGCCTAGCTTATGGCAAATTTTTTCTTTTGAAACGGTTCCGCATCAGAATGCAAAGTTGGTTTTACGAAAAATCTAGCGATCGCCCTTCTTCAAAACCTGATAATTTGCTCTTTTTTTACTGGCGATCGCCAACTAATCACATCTTCGCCTCCACCGTGACATTAGTTATTTTGTAGGTGGCTTCATATCAAAATCATTGAAAATGTCATCGGCAAAGTTTTATAGAAACATTACTTTTAGCCAGCCAAAAACTGCACTGACTGTAATTTTCAGAACAATACTAAGTGGAGAAATTAGGTTGTCATTAAAATCAGAAATTACTTTAATCTGTAGCCTTTAGCCACTAACAGAAAACGTATCGTCGTTACTGTACCAGCTTGAAAGATTTTCAGACGAAGTTGTTGTTTTACTAACAATAGGCAACGGACAACCATCAACTGGCTCTCGATCTTCTAAAGGTGTTTCATCGATCTGGCTGTAATCCGGCGGAATATAAGCATGCTTCATATCGTGGTAAGCCAATACTTCACCGTTTTCGATGTTATAAATCCAGCCGTAAATTTTCAGTTTGCCCTGATGGAGACGCGATCGCACGACCGGATAAGTTTTGAGATTATCAATCTGCACAAGGACATTTTCTGCTACGAGCGTTTCTACCAACTCCTCACCCCGACAGTGCGGATAAGTGTCGTAGACAAGGCGGCGAGTTGACTCCGCATGCTTCAGCCAGTCATAGACCAACGGCATATCAGCTTGCAATTTGTTGAGTTTTAGCAAGCCTTTCATCGCGCCACAGTGGGAGTGACCGCAAACAATAATCTGGCGAATATCAAGACCTTGCAGCGCATATTCTAATGTGCCACCCTCGCCACCATTGGCTGCACCGTAAGGCGGAATGATGTTGCCAGCATTGCGAATCACAAACAATTCGCCGATATCGGTCTGAGTAATTAGAGCCGGATCAACGCGAGAATCGGAACAGCAAATGAAGAGAACGCGTGGTTTCTGACCGTGCGAAAGCTGCTCTAGCAGGTCATAGTGGCTTGCTACATAGCTTTGCTTAAATTTGTCCAGCCCACGAATGAGTTTTTTCACGGTTGATTGTCTGAGGTCAAAATGTGTTGTCGCGCAAGAGTCTTCAGTGCAATCATTAAAAATACTGAAGTTTTGCTGCTGAATCATAGTAAACCAAAACGATCCCCTGATCAGAGTCGTGAGATTTATTTCTCAGATCGGCGATCGCCTTTATGACCGATAGAAACAGGGTGTGAGGCATTAATAGAAGTATCAAAACAGCTCCATTAGCAGCACTTATTTCCCCTTTTAATCGCTGTGACGATTTTTACTATCAATTACTATGCTGTTAATAGCTGTTAGTAAAAATATCGCAAAACAGAAGATTGTTAGACTAAAATCTGCCGGAAAAATCTAAAGATAAGCAATAGGCGAGCATTATTGTGGAAACGCAAAAACTGCTTTTGCCTATCTCTAGATCTTATTAATTTTTAGCAAAGATATTAATCAATCAAGCTTAAAAAATTAATGCTTTCACAGCTAAGGAAGAAATCTGTTTTGATACATTTGAGATCCCTATCATTTAGCCATCATATTCATAACTAATATTGAGACAGCGCACTGAACTAGTGGGGATTTCTTCAAGTTTTTTGCTTGTCCGATTTGCTCGCCATACACCTTGAAAATCAGTGAGCCATTCTACATCGATGTCGATTTGCTCAGCGGCGATCGCCACAATTTCAGGATCGTCCTGCCCGTTCACTTGACAGCTGATTAGCCAACTTTCTGGTTGTGTCACCACCGCCGTATCTAAAATTTCTCGATATTGCTCATTAATCACACCTTGATCCGTCTGCACTTTGCGTTGCAGCAAAAGCTGTTCAAAACTAATCAACATAGTGGAATCATACTGATAGAAGCCAATCAGATAAGGCTCCGCCGCATTGGTATTGCCCAACATCGTGCCACCCTGCGACACGACCCCTTCCGGTAAACCATGCTGACTAACACCAACATCTGGTGCAGAATTTACCTCGTAAACCCAACCCTCCATCTGCTCAAGCGGATTCGCTAAAACAGACAATGGTGAAAAAATAGCTGCGGCGATCGCCACACTACCCAAGCCGAACCGTAAAATTGACCAAGCCATTACACTGCCTCATCATTACTATCTCTCAACTTTAAAGTGAGAATATTCTTATCATCCTTACGGAGATATTTATACTCATCCGCATAAGAGCGCACTAAATGTAAACCCAAACCGCCCGCTTTCGCATCATCCAAACGATCCGGCAAAGCAACCTCCGGATATTCAGTCGGATCAAAAGGACGGCCATCATCCTCCGATTGAATAACAAGACCCGAATTCTTCGCAAAAAGCGATACCAAAATAGAGTGCTCCGCCTCATCATCATAGGCATTGTCCACAATATTCATTACCACTTCCTCAAGCAACAATTGCAGCCGAAAAGTACCCCGCACAGAAAGACCAATCGTTTCAGCACATTGCTCAATCCACGGACTCATCCGCTCCAAATCAGCAATTCGATTGAGCAGCTCTAACTCAAAAACAATCGCATTAGAAGTATCCAGCGCATCAGAAAAAACAACCATAAATTTAGTAATACTGCAATCAGCTTCAAGTCAATTAATTAGATCCTCTTGCGGCTTGTAGCACGCAACATGCTTCATCAAAATCGTTGTAAATAGGCACCAGCATGTTAATCCCAGCCGTTACCAAAGCCTCTTTAACCAAAGGTTGTGGGTTTAGCAACACCATTTTGCCCCCATGGCTACTCACACCCCTTGCCGTTGTGATTAGTGCTCGCATACCTAGAGATGCCATAAAACTAACATCCGACATATCCACAACTGTAGACTCACCGCTATTGCCTATTTTGACACCAAACTCCTCACCAACCTGATTCATCCCTTGAATATCCATTTTTCCTTCAAGTTTCGCCAATCTCAGGCCATTATCCAAGGTGCGAATTTCTAGCTTCATAAACCTCATCTCTTCGGAAATTAATTAGTCGGTGGTTTACATATTGTAATAATAAAAGTCTAATCTCGGTACCAATTAATGGCAGGTGCTTGTCGTAAATCTTTATAAAAGTTTATCCTCACTCAGTGTGAAGTTCTCACTCTACAAGGGCTGTAGCTTTAATATACTATCGAGAGTTATGATTCATTCGACACTGAGCGTTGGTGACGTATTTTGTCAGCACACCTCAATAATTTGCGACACCAAGAAAGTAATTTGTCTTTTGAGTAGTAGAGATTGCGTGGCCATAACAGTTTAAGGTTGCAAATGTGAGGTACTCAATTTTTAACTTGAAAAACTCTTTTAGAATAATGAACTAGCTACATACATCTCTATTTTTTTGATTATGAAAGAAAAACTCCAAAAACGTCTTACAGAATTAAAGCAAGAATATGAATCTGGTCAAAAAATGATGGTGGAGCTAGAAACGAAGCAAAATAATTTACGAGATACTCTGTTGCGAATTAGTGGCGCAATTCAAATTTTAGAAGAAGAGCTTTCTGAGGATCCTGAAATTGAAACTGACATGCTGCCAAATTCTCTACTCGAATCATGATTTTCTCTCTTTAATTATTTATAAAAAAATAGCAAAAAAAATCCTCCTAAATTAGAGCCTAAGGAGGGAAATAATATTGAGTCTACAGGGAAAGTAATTTATAAAAGTTCTTCTGTTGCCGGACTCAAAGAGCGATCAATAAGGCTGGAAATGAATGTCAAGACTAGAGAGCCAATAATTGCTGGAAAGAAGCCACCAACGGTAAATCCGGGCGTTAGGTAACCAACTAAGCCGAGCGCAATTCCATTGACGACGAGCAAGAAAAAGCCGAGTGTAAGAATCGTTAGAGGCAGCGTGAAAATGACGAGAATCGGCTTGACAATCGCATTGACAAATCCGAGTACTGCTGCTCCGAGTAGGGCTGTGGGAGCACCGGCGATCGCCAGACCGGGGACAATAATTGCGGTCACAAAAAGTGAGACAGCTGTGGCTAACCAAGTAATTAAAAATTGAGGCATGAAATTTTGTTTCAACCATTCCGTTACTACTATTGTACGCAGACTTGAAACACTGAAAAAGTACGGTTTCCTCTGTCTTTTTATTCGTAGTTAATTGGTTCAGTTAAGCTTGTTTCCAAAAACGGATAATTTCGCGTACATGATTGAGTGCTTGGCTATCTTCACTCAGTTGGGCGATCGCCCCTTCCGCTTCCCGTGCCAACTGTCGATGTGCCGCTTCATTACTCGCTGCCAGTTGCTCCAAACTTGCCCGCGATTTTGCCAGCTCTTGCCGCAAAACTTGCCATTCTTTTTGATGGGTTTTAGTCATCCCTTTTAGCGTTTCATCAAGCGTATTAAAAGAATTTTCCAAGCTAGTTACACGCCAACGCAGCTCCACCACATCTTCACGCGGATACTGAATTTGTTCGCGAATTGACGTCAACCGCCTTGCCAAATACTGATAGGCGCGCACCGCCGGACGCAAGATTGTCAGCAACAACACCGCGAAACTACTCACATAGCCGACTTCGCTGACCCCCCACGCCGCCAGACTATATAACCCCAAAGCTGAAACTAAATGTAAGGCGATCGCCCCAACCAGAGACCAACGCGCCACCTTACCCACATAAACCAATTGCTGCTCATCAACAACAATCTCCTTTTGCCTCGAAATTGCCGCCTCCGCTTTCGTTTCCTCCGCCTCAAAATAAATATTCCACGGAATCGTTACCACCGCCAAAAGCCACCAAAAACTAGCAATGCCGATCAGCCAATCCACCAAATTACCGACCGGAATTTGCAGCCACTGCAACAAGAAAAAAGCCAGCAGCGCCAAAAAGCCCGACCCAAAACCATAACTGACAAAACTCGCATACTGATAACTACTTACCCTTGCCATCGTCCCATCTCCCCATATCAGATCATTACAACCCAATTGTGGAAAACTGCGACAAAAAAATACCAGCCCTTGTGTCACTTTTCTAACCGTCTATACAGTTGAAAAATGCCTTTCCAGAACTGGTAATCACACAGAGAACCCGAATTGACTATTGATTAATTCTCAAAACTAAAGCGGACGATACACCCGGTAGTCAATATTGGGGAAAATATTATCAATTTCTTCCACCTTCTCAAGCCAACCAGAATCAATCTTGCCGATCTTCACATCCTCATAAATCTTCTCCAAACGCAGCACATGACTCTTCGTGCGTCGTTCCGCATAAGGCACCATCGTGCCAGTCCGCATGATAAATGCCCAATCAGAAGACTGCGCCAGCAGCAATTCCCGTGCCGCTTGATTCAAAGCCCGTTCTTCCAGCTCATCAGCAGGCTCCCGACTAGACAGCTCAATCATCCGTTCCGCCGCCTTGTGCAAATACCGATAAACCCAAGCATTCGTCGGATTTAGCCAATACTCATGAAATCCCTTATAACCCCAACTCGATTGTGACGGCACAGCCACCTGCTGCGTTTGCTCCATCCGCAAATAGTCCGCCAAATGCGTCATGTCATAAGTCCCTTGGTCATACCAAGACTTACGGAAATAATAATCAATAAACCATGGCCCTTCATACCACCAGTGACCAAACAACTCCGCATCATAGGGCGATACAACCAAAGGATGGCGACCCATCATCTTATTTAGACGGCCAATCTGCTGCTCACGATTAAACATGAAATTTTCAGCATGTTCTGCCGCTTTTTCCTTTGCCCAGTAGGGATCATAAAGTGCCTTCTCAGAATTGCCGTCACGACTCGTGATCTTGTGATACTTTACACCAGTATTTTTCCGTTGACCATTAGGCATGATGTACGGCTTAATGTAGTCGTAGTCCGCTTCCCAACCCAAGTCTTTATAAAATTCGCGGTAACAAACATCACCCGGATAGCCTACCTTCGATGACCATACTTGCTGTGACGATTCGTGGTCGCGACCAAAAGCTGCCACACCTGTTTCCGTGAAAATCGGTGCATAGTTGCCGTAGCGCGGGCGGGGACGAGCATACAAAATACCATGGCCGTCCGTTAGGAAATATCGCAGGCCAGCATCAGCCAACATCCGCTCTAAACCTTCGTAGTAAGCGCATTCTGGCAACCAAATACCTTTGGGTGCGCGACCAAAATTCTCTTCATAACTCTCACAAGCCACCTGTAATTGTGCCCACACTGCTTGTGGATACATCTTCATCAGAGGCAAGTAACCGTGGGTTGCGCCGCAGGTAATAATTTCGAGATTGTTGGAGTCTTGAAATTGCCTAAAAGCTTTAATCAAATCGCGGTCGTAGCGTTCCCATGTGGCGCGAATATCGCCAAACTCTTTGCGATAATATTCTGCGAGGTATTTGATATGGCCGTTGTGTTTGTTGTGGACGATCTCTTTTTCGACCAACTCCATCAACAGATCCATGTGGGCATCGTAGCGGTCTTGGAGTAGGGGATCACGGAGCATTGAAACCAACGGCGGCGTCATGCTCATGGTGATTTTAAAATCGATGCCGTCTCGTCTCAGCCCTTCAAATACGTGAAGCAGTGGCACATACGTCTCGGTAATTGCCTCAAATAGCCATTCTTCTTCGAGGACAAAATCGCTCTCTGGGTGGCGGACAAAGGGTAGATGAGCGTGGAGAACAAGGGCAACGTAGCCTAAAGCCATAGTGGTATACCTTCTTTGAAATGGGTCGCTGTATAACGATTTGGGGGCTGGAGATCAATCAATAAGATTTTAAAACGATTTGGGGATCATCCCGCATTGAATACTAAAGTCCTTTGTTCTAGTGCCTTCTGTCAAAGTGTCACCAACAAACTACAATGGCTAGTTGTGGACTAAGGATGAGTTTTGGTCTAGAAATATTTGATTCGATTTGCAATTTGCGATTGGTTTAGCTTACGTTTTTTATAGAGCTGTTTCATTTTGTATCAAGCGCCTGTGCCTTCTGAAAATCATCATCGGCATTCGGATCCTGCTTTATCGTCTGTGCCTCCGCAAATACAGTTGTTGTTATTTACGGATGAGCGTTTGGCCCATCGTGCAGGGATCAAGGAGGTGCACGATCGCCTAAATGTGTTGCAGCAAGATACTAGTTTTTCTTTGGAAGTGATTAGTATCAAGGATCAGCCGCAATTAGTAGAGTTGTATCGTCTGGTGGCAACGCCTTCTTTGGTCAAGGTTTTTCCTGAGCCGATGCAGGTTTTTGCTGGCAGTAGCATTTTGCCGGAGTTAGAGCGCTGGTGGGGCCAGTGGCAGGAAAGGATGAAGGCTCTACAGCAACAGGCTTTAATAGAGGGCGATCGCCGCCAAGGAGGCCTGCTTGAACCGTCATTGACGCCAATGCAAACAAGCTATGCTGCGGAGATTATGCAGCTATCGGATGAAGTTTTTCAACTGCAACGAGAGAAAGAAGAATTACAAAAGCAGATCGAGTTTAAAGACCAGATTATGGCGATGCTGGCCCATGATTTGCGTAGTCCGCTAACGGGAACATCGATTGCGCTCGAAACCTTGGAAATTGTTTACCGTCGGCCTGAGACAGAGAAAACGCAGGGGTTAAAAAAGGAACTGTATCAGCAAGCGAAAAATCAGTTGCAGATCATGAATCGGATGATTACTGAATTGCTGCACGAGTCGCGCCAACTTTCTACTCGGCTTGATATTGATCCAAAACACATTTGTTTGGCTACGTTGTGTGAAGAGATTATTCCGCAGATGCAGGAGCGATTTCAACGCAAGTCGATTGAGTTGCAGCTGGATATTCCGCTAGATTTACCGGAAGTGTATGGTGATCCAGAGTTGCTGCGACAGGTGATTGTGAATTTGCTAGATAATGCGATTAAGTACAGTGCTCGGGGCGAGCGGGTAAGGTTAGTTGGACTTCACCGGACGCTACAGAAAGTTCAAGTCAGTGTGATTGATACGGGTCACGGCGTTCCAGAGGATGAGCGTGAGAAGATTTTTGAGGGGCATTTTCGGCTCAAACGGGATGCGAAAAAGGAAGGGTATGGCTTGGGTTTAGCGGTTTGTCGTCGGATTGTGCAGGCGCACCATGGCCGTATTTGGGTGGATAGTGTGTTGGGACGTGGTAGCGAGTTTCACTTTACGCTTCCGGTGTGTCCTGAGCATCCAAATTGATAATTTTTTGGCAATATTGGCTCAGTCTGTTTAGGCGATCGCCAATCGATTTTTCTTTCTCTGCACGAGTTTTTGCGGTGCGAGTCCGACCGAGAAAAATTAAGTCCATATTGAGTAGGCGTAATTCTCGATGGATCTCTGTGTGCAGCGATCGCCATTGATAGAGAAGGGTCTCTGGCAACAAACTACCCGTTTCCTCCGCCAGCTGAGCATGCCAAAATTGCAATAGCGCTTGACCAGAAAGTACACACTCGCGTGTTTCCAAATCGCCTTGACTCAGTCTCTTTTGCAGGTGATCGAGTTTCGTATTAAGGCCAAGATAGGCATCAACAAAAGAAGCAGCAGACATCTTGATAACCTGAAGATAAAAGTTCGGTATGTGACGTAATTGTGATGCTTCGTATCATGTTTTTCTGAAATCTTTGTTCAAAAAACGAGTTTTAAGTAACAATTAAGAAACTTATAAATTACTTTAACGTCCGTTTTCAAAAAAATACTTTTTAAATTTTCCTACTGAACGAAAGCTTGGATTCTTGCGATGTTGTGGGAATTTTACTTTTTTTATTCAAATTATTTTTAATCCCTTTTAGTCTCACTGGCTTAGGTCAACTGGAAACTCTGCTTCTGTTGCCCCATAATTTCGGTATTCCTGTTCGCCTCTCTACCCGTGTTTTTCTATGACAGCTTCTCCGATTAATGTTTCTGAAAAGTTTGATATTCCTTTACCCACATGGCTTAAGCAATGTTTGTATAGCAGTGCAGAAATGCCAGATGTGCAACCCGGCGATCGCCAACTGATGGGTGAAGCCTTTCGCTACGCCCATGCACTCCACGAAGGACAACTACGGAAATCAGGAGAACCTTACATTGCCCATCCCGTTGCTGTCGCTGGACTATTGCGTGATTTAGGCGGTGATGGCGTGATGATTGCGGCCGGCTTTTTGCATGATGTTGTCGAAGATACCGACGTGACCTCAGAGCAAATCACCGAATTATTTGGTGCAGAAGTCAGCCAATTAGTAGAAGGTGTGACCAAACTCACCAAATTTAAATTTTCGAGCAAAACCGAGCGACAAGCCGAAAATTTCCGCCGCATGTTCTTGTCCATGGCCGAAGACATCCGGGTCATCGTCGTTAAACTCGCCGATCGCCTCCACAACATGCGTACCCTCGAACACCTGCGAGAAGATAAACAAAAGCGTATTGCCCTTGAAACCAAAGAAATTTTTGCTCCCCTCGCGAACCGTCTTGGTATTTGGCGATTTAAATGGGAACTCGAAGATCTTTGTTTTAAGTACCTCGAAGAAAGTGATTATCGACAAATGCAGGGGCTGATTTCCGAAAAGCGTACTGAACGAGAAGCCAGAGTTGCCGAAGCTATTACATTAATCCGCGATCGCCTCCGTATTTTGGGATTGCACGTCTGGGAAATCAAAGGTCGGCCCAAACACCTCTACAGCATTCACCACAAAATGCAGCGGCAGCACAAAGAATTTGACGAGATTTTTGACGTCGCAGGCATCCGCGTCATCGTTGAAAGTAACGATGAATGTTACCGCGCTCTTGCCGTGATTCATGACGCCTTCAAGCCCATTCCCGGACGTTTCAAGGACTATATTGGTTTACCAAAACCCAACCGTTACCAGTCACTTCACACCACTGTTGTTGGTCTAAATGGTCGTCCTTTAGAAGTGCAAATTCGGACGATGGAGATGCACCAAATTGCAGAATACGGAATTGCTGCCCACTGGAAATATAAAGAAGCAGGCCATTCCGCCTCAACTATCACCTCTAACGATGAGAAATTTACTTGGTTACGGCAGCTGATCGAATGGCAAAGTGATCTCAAAGACGCTGAAGAATATATCGATAACCTCAAAGACAATTTGTTTGAAGACGACGTTTACGTGTTTACGCCGAATGGTGACGTTGTCTCCTTAGCAAAAGGCGCTACCTCCATCGATTTTGCCTACCGCATCCATACTGAAGTCGGCAACCATATGAAAGGTGCGCGCATTAATGGACGTTGGTCTGTTTTAGATACCAAATTGAGTAACGGTGACATTGTTGAAATTATTACCCAAAAGAATGCACGTCCAAGCCTTGACTGGCTGAATTATGTTGTTACACCCAGCGCAAAAAATCGCATTCGTCAGTGGTATAAACGCTCGCATCGAGACGAAAATTTGGCGCGGGGACGGAGTCTTTTAGAAAAAGAATTGGGCAAAACGGGTTTGGATACGATCCTCAAATCCGATGCGATGCAAGCTGTGGCTGTGAAATGCAATTATCAAAATACTGACGATCTGCTGGCTGCGTTGGGCTATGGCGAAATCACTCTCAATCATGTGGTCAATCGTTGGCGCGATATGGTGCGGGATCAGGAGGAAGAAAATTTACCGCAACTCACTCTAGAAGATCATGAAGCTTCTCTAAAAACAGCGACGAAAATCCCTAAAGCCTTAGCAAAAGACAGTCATAAATATCCGATTGCTGGTATCGAAGGTTTGGTTTATACGATTGCGGGTTGTTGTGCGCCGCTGCCGGGTGAATCGATTATTGGTGCTGTCACTCGGAGTCATAAGGGAATTTCGATTCATCATAGTAATTGCACTAATGTACGGAGTTTTGAGGGCGATCGCCTGATCCCCGTCCATTGGAATCCGAACAACGAGAAAAAACAGTCTCCCGTGTATCCAGTCGATCTCAGCATCGAAGTCATAGACCGCGTTGGCGTCCTTAAAGATATCCTGTCGCGACTTAGCGACCAAGGCATTAACGTGCGCAAAGCCGGTGTCAAAACTAGCCCCTCAAAACCCGCAATTATTTCCCTCAGCATTGATATCCGAGATGCTCAACAGCTGGCTTATAGTATCAGCCAAATCAAAAACATGAGCGACACCTTAAATGTCAAACGTCTGACCCAAGTCGAGCAGGACTAACTATTTCAACCAGCAATACAGTCTGATTGGCACTATGTTTGCGCTATTTAAATATATGAAATTGATAAAGTAGATTGCCATTTCCGCTGTCATTTACAAATTTTTGGTGAAGATTGCACTTTTTTCCTCTACATTTAAGACAAAAATCTCAACTCAAATCCTCGCATACAGGATAAAATTCAGTTCTAATTGAGGCCCAATTAATCAACAGATCTGTAACCCACTAAAGTTGAACCCTTAATGTAAACGGATCGTAGCAGTATCAAAGGAGCAGAGCTGTTAAACTCTTGTGATATACCATCAAAAGACTGTTGGCTTTTACCTCCAACTCTTCTTTCTCAATCTTTTTCTATGACCTCTGAGCAACCGTTGGAGATTTTGAAAAAAACTCTCATTCTCGTTGTGGACGATGATCCAATCATGCGTCGTCTGATTCGTTTCTCCATGGAAAAAGAGGGTTATGAAGTTACAGAGGCTGGCAATGGAGAGGAAGGGCTAGGTGTTTTTTTTCGACGGATTCCAGATATTGTACTGCTAGATTTTATGATGCCTGTGATGGATGGGCTGGAGTTTTGCCGACAATTACAAGCCATGGTTACTCGTCAAAATGAATTGCAGCAAGAGAATTGCGTTGAAAGGGACTGTGAAACGTCAGATGTTCACCATAATTTTGACGTCGTTGCTCAGGAACCTTCTGAATTATTGCTGTCAAGCATGATGCGTACACCGGTACTGATGATTACGGCGTTGGAAGATGATGAGTCGGTAACGCAAGCGTTTAATGCTGGGGCGACGGATTTTATTACGAAGCCAATTAATTGGGCGATTCTACGTCAACGTGTCAAACATATGATTCAGCAAGCTAAGTTGTATCAGCGCTTGGAGATTGCTAATGAGCAATTACAAAAGTTGGCAGCGATTGATCCCTTAACTCAGCTTGCGAATCGTCGTGTTTTTGATCTGGTTTTTGAACGGCAGTGGCGATTAATGTTCCGCAATCAAACGCCTTTGTCTTTGATTTTTGCGGATATTGATTATTTTAAAAGTTATAACGACACATACGGTCATCAGGCTGGTGATCATTGTTTGTTTGAGGTGGCTCAGGCGATCGCCTCACAGGTTAAGCGGCCGACTGATTTGGTCGCGCGATACGGTGGGGAAGAAATTATTGTGGTTTTGCCGGATACGCCCCAAGAATATGCGGAAATGCTGGCCAAAAAGATCCAGCAGAGTGTGCAGGATTTGAAAATCTCCCACAAAAATTCTGCGGCTTCTCCTTTTGTTACTGTCAGTTTAGGCGTTGCTTCGACACAAATGCCTTATAAAAATCAAAGGCGCGAACAGTTACTGGCGATCGCCGATGAAGCGCTCTACAAAGCTAAAGCTGCTGGCCGTAATAATGTTATCTCTATGCTTCTGGATTCGGAGTGATGATGTTGAAAATTGCGGAATAGTCTAGGTCTGATAATTGGGCGGCGATCGCCTGTTCGATAAGGGCCTGAATACCAATCAACCCATCCGTATTTAATCCAGCGCTTTTCGCTGATGTGATAAACAAATTTGTGTCTTTGAGCAAATGCTTAGTTGGGAAGTTCGGATTTTCAAAATTGCGCTCCGTCATGCGTTGCAGTTTTTTGTCAAAAGTCGGTGCGTACAGAGCACTATCTCGCAAGATTGCCATAAATTTATTGAGGTCAACCCCTTCTTTTTGGACTAAACCAAGACTAAGCGAAAAACTAGCCGTCAGGGATGCAATTAACTGATTAAGAGCCAGCTTTAGTGCAGCTGCAGTACCGACTTCACCGATCAGCATGGGTGCTTCTCCGAGCTGACGAAGGATAGGTAAACATTGCTCAAATATTGCTGCGTCACCGCCTGCCATCACCAGTAGAGTTCCTGTTTTTGCTTGAGGAATACTACCCAAGACTGGCGCTTCAAGATAACTGCCATTTTTGTTACGAATATCTGCGGCAATACTGCGGCTTTCTGCTGGAGCAATTGTCCCCATCTGAATAACGATTTTATTTTCAAATCCTTTTATTCCATCCAGCAAAACAGATTGAATTGCCTCTGCATCACTTAAAGTCAGGATTAAGTAGTCAGAACGGGCGATCGCCTTTTGCACATTAGTCGTCGTTTTCAACCCCTGTTCACTGAGCGGTTTCAGCTTTTGCTGGGTTCGGTTGTAAGCAATGATGTTTAGACCACTGTTAAATAATTTTGCGGCGATCGCCGTTCCCATCAACCCTGTTCCTAAAACACCAATTTTCATAACCTGCTGATTCCAGATAAACCACTACTCCTATCAAAACACAAAAGAAAACCTCACCCGAAGGCGAGGTTCTCTTAAAAATCAATCGAAACTTAGCTAAACAAAATAGCTAATCGATTTAGAATTTGAAAGTAGTACGGAGAGTACCAATTACAGCATCTTCTTCGTTGAAAGCACCTTCAGAAGGATTGCTCAACCAGATTACACCGGGAGTGATGGAGATGTTGTCATTGAGTTGGTACTTGTAGAAACCTTCAACTTGGAAAGGAGTCTCGCTACCACCATTTCTGCCACCAACATAAGGAGGAACGCCAGCAAACAAACCAAGGACGTTGCCATCTTTACCGAAGTCAGAGAAAGAAAGACCTAAACCATAGCTCCAAATCTCGTCATCATAACGGCGAGATGCGCCCGAAGCTTCTGTCAACATACCGTAGGCAGCCAAGGAGATGCTATCAGTCACGTTTAACTTACCTTGTACACCGTAGCTACTAGCATCGATTGGTCCGTTGATAGCAGTACCACTATTAGCAGCAAGTGTACCGTTTACAGAAGAACCACCACCGAAATCGTAGATAGCACCACTATCGTGGTAGCTGTTAACGTAAGTTACACCCAGCTCAGCACGAGAGCCAAGGTTAAACGCAAGCTGTGCAAGTGCACCATACTCACCATTGAACAAACCATTGTCTGAGTCAGGAGAACCACCTTCATCAGCAAGATAACCAAGAGAAAGGTTAACTGGGCCTGCAGGGAAGTTAACACCGAAACCAGCACCACCACCAATTGTGTAAATCGGGCTAGAAGCTGCAAGCTGAGTTAGAGAACCGCTACCACCAGTGAAGTCTTCAAGACCTTCAGCACCAAATGTTGTGCTGGTGTAGTCGCTGTGAAGACCACCGAAAGCTGCTAAGTAAGCATTTGCTTTCTTGATTGGGAAGTAGTAAGCCAACCAGTCAATAGCAACATCATTGCCATTGTCCAAGTTATGAGTTTGGAAGCCGACACCAGAACCGATACTTCCAATACCCGCTTCTGTTGGGTCGATGGTACCGTTACCGTCGAAGTCAGCATCAATGCCGGGAGTGTAGCTAGGAGAGTTACCCGCAGTCAAACGAGTAATCAGTGTATCTTTGCCAGTGAAGCTTGTTGCGAGAGTCAAACGAACACGATTAGAAAAAGTTGTCTGTGTATCGTCGTCGTCGTTACCATCATTCGAAAAGGTGTCGCCAAAGCTATCAGCAAGCGCCAAAACAACTTCACCTTCCAACTTGGTAGTTGTGGAGAATTGGTTGTCTTCGAGGAACTCAACGCGACCTTCGATGTCGTCTACACGTGCACCGAGAGTTGCGAGTTCTGCTTCAAATTCTTGAACGAGAGCGCGGAGACGAGTGATGTCTGCTGCGTCTACGTCTGTGCCACCGCCAATGATGAGACGCTCGATTTGTTGCATACAAGCGTTGAGGCCTGCTGCAAATTCGTAACGGCTGAGGGGACGGTTGCCACGAAATGTACCATCGGGATAACCAACGATACAGTTGTATTTCTCAACGAGGTTGCGGAGAGCATCAAATGCCCAGTCGGAAGGCGCAACGTCACGAAGTTGGAAAACGCTGTTTACTTGACCTTGGCTAGCTTGGCCTTCTTGGCTATAGCTATTGAGTTGGTCAAGGATTGCAGAGTCATTAGGAGCAGCCTGAGCAACGCCAGCGACGGATACGCTGAGGGCTGCGGAAGCGATTGATAAAGATTTCCAGAATGTAGCCATGGTCGATTTTCCTCACACTTGATGAGAGTTCAAAATAGTTGTCTCATCTATACTCAAAATAATAACCTATGTTTTTGAAAAATTTCTAACTGAGAATAATATTTTCTTAGTTAGTCCTTTACCTATACGAATCGGTTATTGAATAAATGTCTAAATAGATTTAGTAGCGATGTGTTGTTACTAAATCTATTTGTTTTGACGTTTAAAGTTTGTCAAAGGTTGCGGCAAGGTCAAAGTCTTTCTGAGTCAGGCCATCGGCGTCGTGGGTAGTCAGGTTGATAGTGACTTTGTTGTAGGAAATGCTGATGTCTGGGTGATGGCCTGCTGCTTCTGCGGGATCTACTAATTTGTTGACGAAGGCGATCGCCGCAATAAAGTCATCAAATTTGTATAGTTTTTGAATGGTGTCGTCGCTTTTTTCCCAGCCGGAAAGGGATGCAAGTTGTGTTTTTACTTCTGTGTCGCTGAGTTTAGTACTCATAATCGTAAATTCCCTTTAAAAAACTATCCGCCCTTGTTAGAGCTATCACGAGGATATTCTAACAAGGGCGGTCTAGTAGGGTCTCTTTATCAGTTGGAATCTGACTGCCGGAAGGAACTCCGACAATGCTTATTCACTCCACTAGGGAATTTATAAGATCTCTTTAGAGAACAGCTCCGGCGCGCAGCCGATATGCTCCAACTGTGAGACCCATGTTCATACTACTGTCATTCATGGGCATCACCTCCTATTCTCCGGCAGGTTTTATCCGGTAGAACTCTCATATGTTTACACAGATATTTCGGAAGTTCAACGCTGATTTGTTACGGTTTTTTACGGACATCCACCGTGTGCAGTTCGGCTAATAGTCCCGAGTTCAGGATCAGCAAGGCTTGAAGTGATGACGCGGAGAAGGGGAGAGCTGGGGAGGGGGAGATGTTCTAGGAAAAGGTTTTGGCTCACCATAAATCTTCGTTTTATCTTCTCTCCGTATCTCCGCGTCACCCTGTCCTCATGTCTCCTTTTTTAAAGCTTTTCGCGATCTTAATGTGTTGATGTGAGCTTCTATTTATAAAGTATCGCCACCAACAACAACGTCGCGAATTCTGAGGGATGGGCCACCGCAACCAACGGGTAAGCCGCTTTGGCCGCCTTTGCCGCAACCGCCGGATTCATCCCAATAAAAGTCGTCGGCGATCGCCTCAATATCATTGAGTGTTTTAAAAACATTGCCCGATAAAGTGACATCTTTGACTGGCTCGGCAATCTTGCCGTTACGGATCATCCAAGCTTCTCCCGCACTGAAGGTAAACATTTCGCCATTGGTCATACCGCCAACCCAGTTTTTGGCATAAACACCCTCTGTGATGTCTGTCGGCAAATCAGCAACCGGCGTGTTGCCCCGTTCAATCCATGTATTCGTCATGCGGACAATTGGCGGATAGTGATAGTTAAGGCAGCGGGCGTTACCTGTAAGTTGTTCTTCAAGCTTGCCTGCTGTTTCTCTGGAATGGAGCCGACCGACTAATTCGCCGTCTTTAATTAACTGAGTAGTGGTTGCGGGTACGCCTTCGTCATCATATATATAGCTACCGCGATGGCCTTCTGGTGCTGCACCGTCAAAAATTTGCAGATCTTTGCCGCCAAATTTACGACCCATACTCATAGTTTCTAGCAGGTCTGGATTTTCGTAAGCCATATCTGCTTCTGATAAATGTCCGAACGCTTCATGGACAAATAATCCGGTTAAAACTGGATCGATTACGACGGTATAACTGCCACCTTTGACGGTTGGTACTGTGAGCGAATCGGCTGCCCGCTGTGCTGCGCCAATAATTTGCTCGTCTAGATTTTCTAGGTCTTCATAGGCTTTGCGGGAGCCGGTGGTTTCTCGCCCTGTTTGGACTGTGTCGCCGTCGCGGGCGATCGCCGCAAAACGCATTTCCATATCAGCCCAAGATTGTTCAATCAGCGTGCCTTCCGAAGTCGCCAAAATAATATGCTGGGTGCTGTCGCCATAACTCACACTGGTGCTAGCGATTTTCGGATCATAGCTGCGTAGCAATTCGTTGTAATAATCACAGAGTTCTTTTTTGCGTTGCAGAGAAATC
Source organism: Limnothrix sp. (assembly GCA_049644465.1). Lineage (GTDB taxonomy): Bacteria > Cyanobacteriota > Cyanobacteriia > Cyanobacteriales > MRBY01 > MRBY01. The sequence continues at coordinate 2,176 of JBARRZ010000273.1, read as the reverse complement.
TGTCGAGGGTCACTGCCCACAAGCGGCAACGTACAAACAGCTTGGATCGGCTCGATTGCTGCCAAAGTGGTCTCATCTTCACCAATTAACTTCGCAGCGGCGATCGCCTCCTCAATCCGTAAGCGCAAACTACCAAGATCGTTAAACGCCGCAAAGCCCCAACCACCACGATGACAAACCCGCACCTGACCACCCAGAGACGTACTCTCACTCAGCGTTTCAACCTTATGATTGCGGAGCAAAATACTACTCCCCTCCGATTGCTCTAGTCGGATTGTCAAAAAATCGACCTGCTGACGATACTGTTGGATGAAATCAGTCAATTGATTTTTATACTCTGCCAAATTTGAAGACATCGATTTTTATGTAGCCTGAAGCGAATAGCTCTATTGTAAAAGTCTCCACCCTACTACTACCGATAGATTTTTGGCGATCGCCAAGATGTTCACCCCATTCTTGATAATCTAAACAAATTAGAGCGTCACAAAAGCATGACTAAAACGATCATTTAGTTACAGAAAGTTAAATTGTGTTAAGATTTATGAAATGCGATTGACTTAAGACTAGCCTATCTTTTGAAGACGTTGAAGTGATTATCACAGGAGTGAATATTTTATGTCTTACACCCTCGATGCAGCACGCGGTATTTTTCCCGGTACTCTTACCGCTGATGTTGTCCCCGCCACTACTGCGCGTTTTTCGCAACTCAGTGCCGAAGATCAACTCGCGCTCATCTGGTTCGCTTACCTAGAAATGGGTAAGTCCATTACTGTTGCAGCTCCTGGTGCTGCAAACATGCAGTTTGCAGAATCTACTCTGCTGCAAATTAAGCAGTCGTCTTTTAAAGATCAGTCTCAGATCATGTGCGACCTTGCAAACCGCATTGATACCCCAATCAACCGGACTTACGCTACATGGTCCGTCAACATCAAACTTGGTTTTTGGTATCGCCTCGGTGAATGGATGGAGCAAGGTTTAGTTGCCCCCATTCCTCCCGGTTACCGTCTATCTGCAAATGCTAAAGCTGTTTTAGAAACAATCCGAAGTGCAGAATCCGGTCAGCAAATCACCATTCTTCGGAATGCTGTGGTTGATATGGGCTACGAGCCGGGCAAAATGGAAGGCTATCAGCGTGTTGCTGAACCAGTCGTTGTGCCTACAGAAATCCAACAACGCGAGAAAATCACTATTGAAGGTGTTGATAATCCTACGATTATTCAATACATGGAAAACCTCAATGCAAACGACTTTGATACTCTAATCACTTTGTTTGCAGAAGATGGTGCGCTTCAGCCTCCGTTCCAACGCCCAATTGTTGGTAAAGAAAATGTACTCCGCTTCTTCCGTGAAGAATGCCAAAACCTCAAGCTCACCCCGAAGCATGGTGTGACTGAGCCAACTAATGAAGGTTACACGCAAATAAAGGTCACTGGTACTTGTCAGACACCTTGGTTTGGTGCAAATGTCGGGATGAACATTGCTTGGCGCTTTCTTTTAAATCCTGATGGCAAGGTTTTCTTTGTTGCTGTAGATCTTTTGGCTTCGGCGAAAGAATTGCTCAATTTAGTGAACAAGTAAGTTATTGGTTGCGTGTTCATGGTGACATTAGTTGCTTCTGGGTACGTGCTATTTAATTAAGTGAAAGGCGTCCTTGTTGTGGACGCTTTTTTTTTGAAAATACATAGGGTCGGAAGAGGTTGTAATGCAGGCAAGGGAAGTAAGAAACTTTTTTGGTGATTCGGAGTATGTTGGCTTAGGCTTGGCGATCGCCATCATCCTATCGTGGCTAAGCAGCGGTATTTTTCTCAGCCTGCAACCTCATCTCAGTTGGTGGCAAATAGGATGCGGCATCGTAGTTCGTACATTCCTGCATACAGGCTTATTCATCCTTGCCCACGACTCCATGCACGGTAGCCTTGTGCCCCACCGCCCGCAGCTCAACCAAGCATTAGGGAAACTGGCTGTCGGTTTGTATGCTTGCCTGTCCTACAGACGCTGTCAGAGCCAACATCGTTTACACCATTTACAACCAGCCCAGCAAGGCGATCCTGATTTCCATGATGGCGTTCATGCTCAGCCTGTTCAATGGTATTTTCACTTTCTCGGGCATTATTTTTCCTTACGCCAATTTTCTCTGTTTCTTGGCGTCGTACTTTGCACAACACTCATTTTGCAC
>JBARRZ010000272.1:0-6622 GCA_049644465.1 Limnothrix sp. | reverse complement strand
CTGCTGGGCGTCTAAATATGGAAATGACAAAGAATTTGAAGTAGAAAAAATCACAGTGTTTATCGGTTGTCCTAGTGCCAATTGCAGTACGGTCAAAATTTTGCCAACGGTAACACAGGTACTTTTTTACAAAAGTTGATTTGAGCAAAATAGAGCCTAAACGTCGCAAAATGACAGCTTTTGTTTGATTTTAAAAAAGTGTTTGTGCTTCAGGGGTTGGGTATGGTTGCTAATAGATAGCCTAGTGGGTGTGACATTGTCAAGGAAGAAAATATTAAATCTGTCGCGCCTTCAAGAGGAAGAAAATTGCGCCTCACGATAGGCGGCATAAACGCCCTGCACGTTGTACCAGTTGAGAAAAATGCGGGAAATTTCAAGGGCGAGTTGGGGTTTACCGCGCTGAATGAGCCATTGCAAAAGGGGTTTGAGGCGTTTTTCGTTGAGCCAGCCGCCAAGGGACAGGACACCCCAGAGAATGCGATGCAGCCAAGTCATTTGGATCATCATTTTCACTTCCCATGTGGGATGTTTTTCATAGAAAACGACGCCCATTTTGCCGCGCTGGATCTCTTGGTCAATGAGTTTGGGAATTTGTTCTAGGCTAAAGGGAGGATGCCAATGGTAACCGACGGCTGCGGGGCATTTGATTAGGGTTAAGCCCAATTTTTTGAGGCGTACGCCGAGTTCAAGATCTTCCCAGCCGTAGAGTTGGAAACCGGTATCGAATAAGCCTGCTTGGAGTAACCATTTGCGGGCGATCGCCACATTACCCGTTGCAAAATACGCGGCGGAATAATCAGTCACTTTAAAGGGTTCGGCGGTTGGATTGTCAAAATTCGCAGTGTTAATCACACGACCGTAAGTAAAAAGGCGATCGCTGCGGAGTGTCCGTTTGCCTTGTCGCAAGGCGTCGAGATGAGCTGAGAGAAAAACCTCGGTCACAACCAAATCGCTATCAATAAAAATAATAATGTCGCCCTGAGCCTGTTCTACGCCGAGATTGCGGGCAGCCGATGGCCCCTGATGCGCTTGCTCAAATAAACGCACGTGGGGATATTGCTCCGTTTCCGCCTTTAACCATTCCACTGTGCCATCGGTCGAACCGTCATCAACTACCACTACTTCATAGCCGCCATTGTCCAATTCTTCCGGCACTTGCTGTCGCTCTAGGGCATCAAGACACTTTGTCAGAATAGGCTTGCGGTTGTAGGTGGGAATAACGACGCTAATGTAGACCAAGATTTTCACTCGCGGGACAAGATTGTCCTATTATGCCGGATGAAATTACGGTTTGGGGCGTTCGTATTTTGAAGCTGCGGGGAAATATTGTGGTTTCTCGCCTCGGAGTGCATCTTTCATAAATGCGCGCCAAATTGGTGCTGCCGTGCCGCCACCTGTAACGCCTCGGCCCATCGGTCGGTAATCATCATTGCCGACCCAAACGGCTGTAGCGAGCTGAGGGACATACCCGACAAACCAAACATCTCGCTCAGAGGAAGTCGTTCCTGTTTTTCCAGCAGCGGGGCGATCGCCAAGATTTGCATTCTTACCCGTCCCACTATCAATAACGCCCTGCAAAATATTCGTTAAAGAAGCCGTCGCCCAAGGATCCAGCACTAAACGAGGATCTGGCGTATTGTCCAGCAATACATTGCCCTTACTATCCGTCACCCGCAAAATTAGCGTCAAATCACTCTGCCAACCATTGCTCGCGAACGTCGCATAAGCACCCGCCATCTCTAGCGGACTAATGCCCACTGCTCCCAAAGGCAAAGACACAACAGGTTGCAAAGGACTATCAATCCCCAATAATCGACAAATTTCAATCACCCGGTCTAACCCAACCGACTTACCCAACTTCACTGCCGGTATATTTTTAGACGATTTCAGCGCATCAAATAAGGAAACCGTACCCGAAAAGCCCCCACCATAATTTTGGGGAGAATACATATTATTGCCGTCAGGATAACTAACCGGCGTGTCCTGAATGGTCGAATAAGGACTGTACCGACCGCTCGCAAACGCTGTGTAATAAACGAACGGTTTAAACGATGAACCCGGCTGCCGTTTTGACTGTGTCGCCCGATTGAACTGACTATCTGTATAGCTTGTTCCGCCAACGAGCGCTTTAACAAAATGAGTCCGAGGATCAACTGCAGCCATCGCAACCTGATCGGCGCGAAGACCCCGATTTCTGGCTTGCCAAAACGCATTGCGCACCGTTTCTTCTGCTCGCCGCTGGAAATTAACATCAACAGTTGTTTGGACGCGCATCCCACCTTTACGTACCAGTTCTTCCCCAAAGCGTTGCTTCAATTCTTCTTCTACTGCTTGGGTAATGTAGGGGGAAGCACTAGATGTCCAAGCAGTGGGTTGCCCAACAAGGAGTGGTTCTTTGTAGGCGGTTTCGGCTTCCTCTGGGGTGATCCAACCCAGATCTCGCATTCGGTTGAGTACAATTTTTTGCCGTTGCTTAGTTGCTTGATAATTTTTGAATGGGCTGTACTGTTCTGGAGCTTGGATCATGCCGGCCATGGCAGCGGCTTCGGCAAGGGTGAGGTCTGAGGCAGACTTTTTAAAGTAGGATTCGGCTGCTGTTTCGACGCCGTAATTGTTGTGACCCCAATAGATGTTGTTGAGGTACATCTCCAAGATTTCAGCTTTTGGGAAAATCTGCTCAATGCGGAGTGCGAGAACGGTTTCAGCGAGTTTACGGTTATAGGTACGGTCTTGGGCAAGGAAGAGATTTTTCACCAGCTGCATGGTGATAGTCGAGGCGCCTTCGGTGATGGAGCCTTCTTCGATGTTGGCCATTAGGGCACGACCGACACTGGTTGGGTTCACGCCTTTGTGCTGATAGAAGTGACCGTCTTCTACGGCGATCACGGCAAGTTTGAGTTCGGGAGAAATTTTTTCGACTTCGATATTGGTGCGGTTTGCTTCTCCGTGGAGACTGAGTAGCAGTTTGCCGTTGATGTCGTAGATGTAGCTGGTTTCGGTGGGGACGTAGCTCCGTAATGTACGGACATCGGGGAGGTTCCGGAAACTGACGGCCAAGCCGACTAAACCACCTGCGGCGATCGCACTTCCTAGCATCGTAAAACCAATCACAGTTCCGGCGGTGCTTTGCAAAGTACCAACGATAAACCTCAGAAAAGGATTTTCTTTTTTCGGCTTACGCTTAACTTTTTTGATTTTTTGCGAAACAGTACTGGATGACAATGGTTTTAGCCTCACATTTGACCAAACAAGAACAAAATACTGGCGACAGTCTAACTAGATATCTTAATTTGCGTTGGTTTTCCTGAAGCGATTGTAACAAGGGAAGTCTGAATTGATGCGGTCTTAGCTCTTGATTCAGTATTGCGGTTATTGATTTTAAAGTCTTGTAACTAGATTGAGGTTGCCAGATGTTTTTTATTAATAGAACACAAACTATCTATGGGGCGGGTTTTGATAAAAAATCCCTGCTTAATTTAAGCAAGGACTGGAAACAGATTCAACAAAATTATTGAAATTATCGAAATAATCTTTTACGGATTTATTCCATGCCGTAGTCGTTGCCACGCTTGTACTGGAGATACGCTGCAACAAAAAGTCCTGCAAGGGTCACGGGAATAAGGCCAAGTACGATGCCGAGTAGAAGAGGTTCAATCACTCTAATTTCTCCTTAATAAAAATGTGGATTCAAAATGACGTATGGATATTGTTGCTTATTTTATGGGATTAAGGCAGACATCGCCAAGGTACTAGCCTTTAGTCTCTATTCGACAAGTTAGGGCGATCGCAGTACCATAATCGTTAAGAAACGTTGCGCAATATCAACAAAATTATACTCTCTTTTTTGCTAGGGTTCCGTGGTCAATTCTTCCGAGCAATCTAATATTCAGCCACCGAAGCTTTTCTTTACTCTTTGTCTCATCTTGGTGATCGTTGTGCTTGGTTGTTTTGGGATGTACGCGTCTCAAGCAAGTGATCCCTATACTCGGCAAGTGCTCACTTTACAAGGCGATCCGGTGCAAGGTAATGCTATTTTTCAGATTAATTGTGCGGGTTGTCATGGTACGAAAGCAGATGGTGATGTGGGGCCGAGTCTCTGGTCTGTGGGTCAGCGAAAATCTAATGGTCGCCTGATTCAACAAGTGACTAGCGGCAAGACGCCGCCGATGCCAAAGTTTCAGCCTGCGCCTCAGGAAATGGCGGATCTACTCAGTTATTTACACACGCTGTAAGGCTATAAGTTTGTTGGCTGGCGCGATTTTTTGAGATTTCAATTTGACTGACTTTTATTGATTATTTTTGCTTTTTTTCATGATTAACACGCGCTCAATTCTTCTGGGATTATTCTGGTTAGGTTTTGCGGGCTATGCTTTTTTTCTAGCTCCACCGCAGCAGCCGGATACGTTTGATTTGATTTTGCAGCTCTCGACGGGTGATTGGGCGGAGATCAATCCGTTGATTGCGGCTTTGTTTAATATCATGGGCGTTTTGCCGCTGATGTATGGGGCAATGTTGTTCTTGGATGGGCGCGGTCAACGGTTGCCTGCTTGGATTTTTTCGACGGGTAGTTTCTTTTTAGGTGCTTTTGCGCTGTTGCCTTATTTGTCATTGCGACAAGAAAATAAGCAGTTTGTGGGTAAAAAAAATTGGTGGCTGCGCTGGCAGGATTCGCGAATTTTGGGCGGTATCACATTAATCGCGGTGACTGGGTTGTTGGTCTATGGATTGGGTCAGGGAGATTGGGCGGATTATCTGGCTCGTTTCCGAGGCGATCGCTTTATTCATGTGATGAGCTTGGATTTCTGTGCATTGTTATTGCTGTTCCCGACACTTTTGGGAGACGATTTGGCTCGCCGTGGTTTGGGGGAAAAGAAGTGGCTGTTTTGGGCGATCGCCTTAACACCTCCCATCGGCACAGCTCTATATTTAACGTTGCGACCGCCGACAATTGAAGTGGAAACAGAGGCAGCAGAACAAAGTGCCGATGCGTTGGTGGAAGCATGAGAGCGTTGGTGATTGGCGCGAGTCGAGGCATTGGTTTAGAGTTTGCCCGCCAATATTTGCAGGATGGAAAATTTTCGCAAGTATTTGTGACCTACCGTCGGATGTCGCCTGAGTTGAGCGAGCTAACACATCAGTATGCGGAGAAGCTGCAGTTACTCTCTGTTGATGTGACGGTTGAAGCGGATATTGCGACGGCGATCGCCACGATAAAAAATCACACTTTGATGCTGCACGAAGTTATTTATTGTGTGGGATTATTGCACGATGAAATGCTCCAACCGGAGAAGAGTTTACGACATATTCAGTCAGAGAATTTGACGCGTTATTTTCAGGTGAATGCCGTTGGTGCAGTGTTATGGGCGAAATATTTATTGCCGTTTCTGAAAGGTGGCGATCGCCCTATTTTTGCCGCAGTTTCAGCCAAAGTAGGGAGCATTGGCGATAATCGTCTCGGCGGTTGGTATGGCTACCGCGCATCAAAAGCTGCCTTAAATATGTTGCTGCGCAATGTGGCCATTGAATGGGGACGAGTTGCGCCAGAAATCATCGTTGCACTGCTCCATCCGGGCACGACAAATACCGATTTATCGAAACCATTTCAAAAAAATGTGCCGCCTGAAAAACTATTTTCACCAACTCGAACAGTCACTCAATTACGAGAAGTAATGGAGCAACTCACGCCACAAAATAGCGGTGAGTTTTTCTCTTGGGATGGTGAACCTTTACCTTGGTAATACTTGTTGGAATTGCTACGAATTTCATAGAGTTACAGCAGTGGCGATCGCCCAAATATCGACGAGCAATAATAACACCGTAAAACTAAATAAAATCATGTACATCCACGGTTGAGAAAGCGGCCGAACATCACTTGTATCAATTTCTGTTTTTGCCTCAATAATACCGACCATTTTCGCAAAACCCGCCACTCGCATCGGCAGCAAATAAGCGCGATCTCGCTCCGGTGTAATGAAGTAATAAACCATGCCGCCCTGCCCAGTAGTGCGCATTTTAAGTTCAGCAATCTCAGACCAGTTTAGCGACCAACCTTTCCGAGAAATCCAGCGAAACCATTGCGGATAGGTCACCTGAATGCCATCGTCATTGAGACAAACTTTTTCGCTCAGCGCACCGTACAAAAACATACCGCCCAAAATAATGCCGATCCACAACATCGTCGGCGTCACCGGCGCATTCGTCACCTTTGCGAGAAAAGGCATCGGCACAGTGAGCGCGAAATATAAGCTCAAAAGTGTAATTCGGATGATCGGAGAAAGGTTGAAAATAGTCGGCATGATAGAGCGCGCAAAGGAAAACAAAGTGGTCTTTTGATTTAAAACTTAGAACCAGAAACTAAAACATTTCAAACATCCAATCGCGGATAATTTGGTTTACTTCTTCCGGTGTATCGTCGTGGGGACAATGACCAGAATCGAGATAATGTTCGACTAGTGTTGGGCAATATTGTTTGAATTTTTCGCCACGACTTCTGGCGTTAATCCAAGGATCTTTTTCACCCCAAATCATCATCAATGGTCGCTCTAATTTTTCGAGTAAATGATCGACTTTTGCGCCTTCAGGAGTGTTAAAAACAGCGGCAAAAACTTTCGCTGCACCGGGG
>JBARRZ010000271.1:0-1883 GCA_049644465.1 Limnothrix sp. | reverse complement strand
CTTTCAAAAATATAGACAATTTTCAAGCATTGCCATAATTTTCGTGGTCAACGAAAAAATGGGCTTAGAAGACTAATTCACCGTTCAACACCTCGGCTTTAGGCGACCTTCATCAAAATTTTTCTTACCCTAAAGTCTTTGCCCTATAAGCTTTTCAAGGCATCCTTACATATTGAGGACTACCAAGGTTTGATTGGCGTATTTGCGTCTTTTGGGGCGGCATGAAAGGGCACTGGGTGCGCTTTATAGTTTATTTTTTCTGTTGTGACCCTAATGAAAATGCAAATGGCTATGTTCATAATTCACGCCATAAAACTTGGAATGATGATCATGGGATTGGTCGTGGTGATGATCGTGTTCATGCCAAAGTCCTTGGGTGATGAGCGTTGGTCTGACCGTCAGGACAAAGCACACTAAACCGATGCTACCAAGAATACTGCTCAACAAAAATGCCGAATTAGAATGTGTACCGAGCCATCCAGCTAAAGGATAGGCAAATGCCCACCAGAAATGACTCCATGCAAAATGTGCGCCATAGACTCGTCCCTGCACTTCTACTGCAACGCGATCTGCAATCAGGGTTTGGGTGGGAACATTAACCAAGGTTTGACCAATGCCAGCTAATAGCCACAACAGCAATAAACTTTGGAAACCAACGAAACTGGCTGGGACTAATGCCAAAGTAATTAAACTGGCTCCGATTGTTACCAGAGTCATTTTTTGAAAATGGTTTTGAAGATAGCTAATACCAACAGATGTTAGGGTTGCGCCCATACCAAAGGCTGCCATCACCCAACCGTATTCCACTTTGCCGAGGGATAAACTACCTTGCACATAACTCACTGTATTCACCAGAACTTCTGCGCCAGCGATCGCCGCCACAAGTTGCATCAGCAGAGCATAGCGGATTTGTGGATCTGCCCATAGACAAAGACTACCTGCTTTGATGTCTTCTAATGTTTTGTGCAGCGTCTTCTGAGAAGGTTTTTCGTGATTGACTAACAGTTGAACAGGCAAAGTCATTAGTAAAATAGCAGCAATGAAGAAGGTTGCACCATCCAGAAAAAAGATAGAACGGGTTCCGACAAACGCCGCCATACTACCCGCCAGACCGGGACCCAACACACCCAACAGTTGATAGGTGGCACTGGATAGGGCGATCGCCTGAGGATACTCTCTTTCACCCGTTACTAACGGAATGGTTGCGGTATAAGTTGGCGTAAAAAAGGCAGCAAAAATATTCAGTCCAAGCACGATGCCATAGATTTGCCAAGCTTGATTTACGAAAGGAAAAAAAGAAACGATCGCCATCCGCATTAGATGGGTTATGACCATAATTTTTTTACGGTCAAAACGATCCGCAATGACTCCAGCGATGGGCGATAAAATCACATAGGCGGTTACCCGCAAAGTTAATGCTCCTGCGAGAATCTGTCCCGATTGTTCTCCCGCAATTTCAAAGGCGAGGAGTGCTAACCCTAGCCATGTCAAGGCATCTCCGACAAGGTTAATAGTTTGAGCAAGATATAACCGTGCAAAAATTGTATTTTTTAAACAGGTAAACAATGAAAATATTTTACTCATTTGATGTTCCAAAATTTTTATGGGAAAAAAGAGATATTTAGATCCATTAGAAAAATAAAAAAAGCGTGATTCTTTCCCCTTAAGAAAATCTGTCACGCCCTAAATTTTGGTATATAAAAAAGTTAGTTTCTAATGTCATTAGTGCCGACTAAAGGCGGTTCTAGTACGACAGTTTGATAGACATTTGATCTAGTTTGTTTGGGCATAAACCACCGTCCAAATTTGGCGTACAGTGCCGGAATGACAAGTAAGGTTAACGCAGTGGAAGTAAACAAACCACCCAATACCACGATCGCCAA
>JBARRZ010000270.1:0-4042 GCA_049644465.1 Limnothrix sp. | reverse complement strand
TGGGTGTCCAAATTTGCGCGTCATATTTAGCGCGGGATAGGGCAACTAAAACGCTTTCGCGGTTGACGGTCGGATCATTGCCAAAACTGACTAAAACTCGGTCTGTGGTTTTGCCTTGGCTAGAGTAGACTGTGCCCACAATGGCGTGATCTACATGGTTGCAATCATCGAGGGAGAATTGATCTTGGCGACCTGAATCGTAGGTAACTTTTGCCCTTCTTGTTTCTGGGTCAATGGCTTGAATGGTGAATTCCCGCCCGTTAAAGCGTTTATCTCTGCGGTTATTTCTCGTCCATTTCAGGCGATCGCCCTCGGTGATATTCAAGTGATGTTGGGTGAAAACTTCGGTTGAGAGTGGATATTTTAAGCCTTTGAAATTCAGGGTAATGCGGTCATCTAAGGTGATGTTTTCGGCTTCGATTTTAGTGATTTGATAACGCTGGGAACGTTTCAAACAATTATGATTTTTTAGGGGGATCAAGACATCACCCACTTCATAAAATCGAGCATATTCTTTTGCTCTTCGGTAGCATTTCAAAAAAATCATCAAGAAATTCTGTTTAGATAAGCATTTTTAACATTTATATTTTCCATGACGGTTTTAAGCAGCACTTTTTGTATTTTTTCCCACTTCCACATGGACATTTTTCATTTCGTCCTACCCGCTTCATTTTTTTAGTCTTGGTAGAAAAATCTATACTTTTTCTCCCTTTCAAATTTTGAGACTTTGGTAAATCTTTTACTAGTTGATCCATCTGATCAGATTCAACCCAATCATATTCTTTGTTTACGCCAAATCTTAATTTAGGAATTGCCTGCCCAATACAGATACCAAACCAACGCTTCGCTTTATATGAATACTTTCTTAACTCACAATGCCATTCCAATCGAGGACCTGAGATGGATTGATGATCATTATTACAATGTATTGTCAGTCCTCCTCTCTCGTCACTTATTACAAAAGTTAAATCATGGTGTTTTCCATCTTTTTTGCCAGATTTAAGTAATTGATAAATACCATCATTTATCATCTCAATAGTATCGCCACTCAATGAAAGTAAAAGGAAGCCAAGATCAATTATGTTAGGATTTTCAAGATCATCTAGATCTTTTATTATTTGATCAAATATCGTGTTTTTATATTTAGTTAAAATCCCTCTTGGAGTTTTTAGAGATGGAAAGTCATCTCGTCTTGAACGCATTGCAAGATCAAGCTCAGCACAAATATCATCTTCTAAGTACATCGTTGTATATTCGCTATCTACCCATAAATTTTCCTTTAAATGGTAGGCAAGAACCGTCAATTCATGATTAGACAATATTTTTTCTTCACAAGCTGTTCTTTTACCTATATAACTTAAAAAATAAAGAGGCGATTGTAACATTTCTGTCATTACATCAAGTAAAAATACATCCATTACAAACGGAGGTTTTATATTTTCAGTTTCTTGAAATTTCAAAAATTGTCTTACTTGAAATGAAAGAGCTGGGTAATGTTCAGAGGTAATACATAAAGGATAGATTTCTCGATAATCTCTATTAATATCTAGCTCATCACCACTCTGACTAATAAGTCTATAGTTTTCATCATCTAAATACGTAGCACATGAATAAGCTTGATCATAAGCATCCTGAACAGCTTTCTTAAAGTCCTGTTGTAAACTATTATCATTACCTTTACGTGAAGTAACAGTAAGCTTCTTAGATTTCGCTTGTAAGACTATCGCTCTATCAGCAAAAATAACTAGTACATCAATCTCGCCAACCTTTGTTTTGGATTGGTAGATATCAATATTGAGGAAAACACGGGATTCACCGAAAACTAGTTTCAATCTTTCTGCAGAAAACTCCTCGGTAAACTCGCCTCGATGCCGCATGGCTACCGGACAATATTTTCTATCATCATTAAACCAAAAGAAAGGTGTTTCATATAATGCTTCCATCAAACTATATATTTGAAATAACAAATAGTTATCCTTATCAATCCGAATAATTGGATAAGCATTTGTAGGATTAAAATCGCTTAAAGATTTAAAAACACCCATATCAACTGGTGAGACAAATGATTCAATGATTGAACGTACAGTATCAAGTGTAATATTAGAGCTTTCACTCACTTCTTCTGCAGTAAAGATAAAAGCCGAGAGGAAGTTACATTGATTAGAGCCGTTCTTAATACAGCTACGTGCAACTTCAGTCATCTTAGAATTTTGAAGTAATTGTACTGATGAAACCACATCAATTACTTGCTGAATTGAAAAACCTTTATTTATTAGAAACCAATCATTATCTTTTTGATATTTTATTTTTGAAAGATCTCTATATTGAAAGTGATATGCAGATTCTCCGGCATAAAAAATTGATTCCCGCAAAACTGAGCCGCTTTGAAATGGATTAGTATCTTGATTAAATATATCTGCTATTGGTGGCATCATAGATTGATGAATTTCTTGCAGCGAAGAATCAGTTTTTTTAACGTATTTTTCTAGCACCTTAGATGAAGGCAAACTTATATCGAGAGATTTTTTACAAGCTAATCCTATCAATGTTGATATTTCAGTCCTTATTAATCTATTCTTATAGAACTGTTGCAATAAATCATTTGAATTCATTGTGTCTGCATATTTAATTGTATTATCTCGAAAGCATAAGTATGCAATAGCATGAACATATCCCTGAGAAGTGCAGACTTCAGCTAATTCCGCAAAAATGTCGGATTCTTTTCTAATTTTTCCTTGCATAATAGTATAATCTTAGAACTAATTTTTTAGTCATTTAATTGATATTTTTGTCGTATACAATAATACGACAATGCGATTTATAAGACTCTATTTTTTTACTATATCTAATTTAAAAACTAATAAAACAATTGACAAGAAACTTAAGCTGAACTGTTTTAACAAAAGTTGGTGATCGGTCATCGTAATGCGTCGTGGCTGGTCACGGAAAATGGTTTTCCTGTGTTGGAGGAGTCGGTCACCAATGATCTGGGTTTCCGCTGGCTGGTTCAGGAGGTGAGAACTCGCACTGGCTTTAAGGATGAAATTTCTCTGGCAGAAATGATTTTTGGGGGCAAGCATTTTTCACGGGATGTTCAGGCGGCGGTGGATCTTGCTCTACCTGCCTATTGGCAACAGATTAGCGACTTTCTGGCGGAACAAACGGCGACGGATTTTGTAGTTTGTGGGGGTGGGGCGGCTCTTTTGTTTAAGCCTCAGCTTTCAGACTTTTTTGCTTGTCGGGTCGGTTGGGCGAATGACCTCTCGCGGGCGGTTCTGCGGTCTGGCATCAAAGACAAAATTTTGGCGCGTCGGTTTACGGATTGTTATGGGTTATTGCTCAGTTTGGGAGGTAATCATGGGTAGCGATCGCCGCCGACATTCGTTTTATTCTTCACCGGATACGCCCCTGCGAGCGGTGGTTGATGATCTGCAAAATGCTCCAGGGCAAGCTCTCCAAAGGGAATTGGCGGATCTATTGCTGATTTTGCGTTATCCCTATGTTTTGCAACGGTTGGATGCGCCTCCGCAACAGGTGACAAGCCAAACGCGGGAGTCGATTCGGCGCTTGGAGCAGGAAATTTCGGCTCTGAAAACGCTGCTGGCGGCATATTCGTCTCTCGGCGATTTTAGGGAGACAGAAAAAGCTGGGGCGATCGCCGCAAGTTCTGATGCGTTCAGTGATGGCGATTCTCAATATGTTCACGACAATTTTTAGGAATTTAGATTTAAATCATGGATAAGCAAAGTATTGTGGCTCAGTATGGCACTTCGACAGCGAAGGTCAACAAGGTTTTGAAGGCGCTTGAGTTTGACCATAATGCGTCGGATTTTTCGCAGGAACAGTGTGATCTATTTGAACGGTTTTGGACGCTTACGGAAAAGGATGGTCAGTCCTACAAGGAGGCGATCGCCCTCATCAAAAATCAGTCGAATGGTTACATGGATGCAGTGGATATGGATTTAGATCCGCAGCTCACGGTTTTGATTGATCAGCAGTTGGCGGCGATCGCCCAGCGGTTTGCGGGGGAAGCGCCCTACAT
>JBARRZ010000269.1:0-17676 GCA_049644465.1 Limnothrix sp. | reverse complement strand
ATTTCAAACGTCTGATCCTGTGGAAAAAGTTGGTAATCCTGCTGGAGAATTTCGACGATAGTCATGGTTTATTTGGTTGTAGTGATTTCGATGCGCTGATTGGCCTGCGTGTTGTCAGCTTCGATGGGGCGCGTGGAGCCATAGCCAACCACTGACCACCGCAGATCGCCGGGGACTTGCTGCGCGAGGTAAATCTTGACGGCTTGGGCCTGCTGGAGTGATAGGGCGGCAGCGTTGGCTTTGTCTTCGGGGAAACTGTGGCCTGCGATGGTGATGGTTTCGCTTTGGGTTTGCTGTAAATCGATGGCGATCGCATCTAAAATTTCTTCGGCTTCGGGCTTCAATTGTCCGGCTTCAGTAAACAGGGCCGCACTCGGTAAGGCAATTTTTAGGTTTGCTTGATCTGGTGTGGCGATCGCCTCATCATCTGGCGTGAAGTCTTCCGGTTCTGCTGCGAGCAGTTCAGTGAGATTGGCCAAACGTGCATCTAAAGCCCCCGTCTGGGCGTCTAAATTTAGCTCTGATTCTAGCTTTTGAGTCCGACTCGCTAGCACTTGTAATTGCGCTTCAATTCCCGCGATCTCTTGCTCAATTGCGACTTCAGCTTCCGGTGAGAGAGTCGCTACAGTTTCGTTGAGATCGGGTTGTGGGGTGACAATTTTTGCAGCCTCACTATCAAGTAAACGTAGGAATAATGGGGGCTGCGGATTTTTTTTCGGCAGGAAATGTCCGGCTAATAAGCCTAGGGCGATCGCCCCGGCAGTGAACCCAGCAAGCACCACAATACGCAAAACAAAGACGATGATCCGTTTTGTAACAGAAGAACGAAGAGTCGTTGACGGTGCTGAAGGTTGAGGTGAAGATGAACTCACGGGAATAATGATTTGGTGCGGGCGAAAACTTTACAGCCATTGTAATGCCCTAAGGAAATTCCCCCACAAACTTTTCCCATCTGCCTTGAGACTAGATTTCTGTCACAATTTCTTTCTAGAATCATGTCCATCTCAGCATCCTCCCCCGATCTCGTCGCCGATCCACTCAATAGCCCTTTCCCTATTCCGTGGCGCTGGATTCTCGATACCCATGCAGCCGTCGTCGCTGGCAAACACGACGGTGACGAGCTTTACCGCAGCCCATCTTTGTACGACCAAAAACGTCATTTCTCAGCCTATTGTCGTGTCCGTTTACAGCTCAAACCAGAGCTATATCAAAGCCGCGTTACCAGCACTCTATTTGTCGAAAATTTGCATTCAGGCATGTTGTCCACGGTGACGGCAACTTCACCCCTCGCCCCTCACCTTTTCCTGAAAACGACTGATGAAGCGACCCTCGGCACAATTGCTTTGTTGATGCCTGTGGCGTGGTCAGCGGATGGCTCAAAACTTTTGGCGCGACAATTTGAAGGCTATTTAGGCAGTGGTGCAATGTCTGATTATGGTGTCATTTGGGATAGCCAAACCGAAGCGGCTGTAACGATCGCCCCGGCTGAGACAGCGGTGGATTATACCCACAGTATTTTACTGGGTTGGAGCGAAAATACTCCTGATCAGGTCTTGTTTCAAGCGGGCTGCATGGGCGAAGAGGATTGGCAGATTTGGGCGGTGGCTCAGGATGGCAGTACTAAACTGGCTCTGGCGGATCGAGCGATGGCTTATGGCGAAACGAGCGCGCCGATCTGGTCTGGTTGTAGTGAAAAGTTCAAACGAGCTTGATCGGGAAACTTAACATTTGATTTCAACTTGCGCGAAATTCTGGCGATCGCCGCCCAGCCCTTTTAAACTGACTAGAACTATAAAAAATATTATTAAAACTTAGACATGGCACAGTTCTGGTCAGACATTACCCCCCAAGCCTATTTTTGGTTTAAGGCCTTGCACATCATCGGCGTTGTCGTTTGGTTTGCTGGGTTGTTTTATTTAGTCCGTCTTTTCGTCTATCACGCCGAGGCCGAAAAAGAGCCAGAACCCGCGCGCAGCATTCTGAAAAAGCAATACGAACTGATGGAAAGACGCCTGTATCACATCATTACCCAACCCGGTATGTATGTGACTGTGCTGATGGCGATCGCCGTTGTTTCCACCGAACCCGGGGTAATGAAATCTTGGTGGCTCCATGCCAAACTCGCCTTAGTCGTGTTGCTCATTGGCTATCATTTCTACTGCGGCCGCATCATGAAACAACTCGCCGCCGGCACCTGCGATTGGACAGGCCAAAAATTCCGCGCTTTCAATGAAGCCCCAACACTATTGCTCGTCACCATCGTCATGTTGGCAGTTTTCAAAAATAGTTTGCCCCTCAACTGGACAGGTGGCTTAGTACTGCTACTCATCGTTTTTATGGCTGCCGCGATTCAGCTCTACGCCAAGAAGCGACGCACCGATCAAGAAAAACTCACCAAATCTCAAGCTCAAGTTGCCACAGAACTGGTCTCTAATACTTAGAAGAAGAAAAGGCGATCGCCACGTTATCAAGCTTTTCTTCAATACACTAACCCTACCTCCCGCACTCTCTCGCGTGGAGGTTTTTTATTTCTGTAAGCTCAACAAATAGCTAAAATTTCAGCGAACTAAAAAGATATTTTTTATCATCACTCATCACACATCATCTATCCCTAAGTCAATTTGCTGAGACGGTTTGTTTATATCTCTCTGGAGAACCGAACAAAGAGATACGCTTATTCCCCCATGCCATTGACCCAATCAGTTTCTTACAATAGTTTCAAGAAAGAAATTGTTGTTTCGGCCCTCCAATGTCGCTGTTATAGATATTGGAGGGCTTTTTGTGATTAAAATCACTAAATTACGAGACTGTGGCGCGTTATTAGAGCAACGGCTATCAAGTCAGCCTCTGACAATAAACATCAGCAAACAAGGATTCAATCACAGAACTTTCACCCGTATCCAGCGAAACTAAGGACATAGAGCACAAACAACAATTTCTTTCCGTGCGGAGCCTCAAAATTATGACCAGTGATCTTATTGCCGTTTTAGACCAACTTTGCCATTACAGTCCGCTGTTGTGTATTTGCGTTTTTCCAGCAACGTATCGAAAGTCATAAATCTTGCGGCTCTTTTTTTCTCTATCGACCCAACTTTTTGATCACAATTATGATCTGGCTCTATAGGTATTTCGAAAAAATTACTTCAAGTCAAAATATCTGCACCCAATAACTTTTTGTATTTCGCCTGTAATTCTTGTTGCATCAGAGGATAACGTTCCACAGTTGGATCCTCCGCCAAAATCTTTTCTGCCGCTTCCCGCGCAATTAATAGAACATCTTGATCCTCAGTCAAGCTCGCGAGGGCAAAATCTGGTAAGCCTGATTGCCTTGTGCCTAAAACTTCGCCGGGGCCGCGCAAGCGCAAATCCATTTCCGAAATAAAAAAGCCGTCAGTTGATTGCTCCAAAACTTTCAAACGATTTTGAGAATCCTGAGTTTTGGTGTTGGTGACCAGTAAGCAATGAGATTGATGTTCGCCGCGACCTACTCGACCTCGCAATTGATGGAGTTGAGACAGTCCAAATCGTTCGGCATTTTCGATGAGCATCACTGTTGCGTTAGGTACATCTACGCCCACTTCAATAACTGTTGTAGACACAATAATTTGGTCTTTGTTATCACGGAAATTACTGAGAGCAGCGTCTTTATCTGCGGATTTCATGCGTCCATGAAGTAAGCCAACACTAAAGTTTTGAAAGACTTGCTCTGATAGTCGTTGATGTTCTTCGACGGCTGCTTTCGCTTCAAGTTTTTCGGACTCTTCGACCAGCGGAAAAATAATGTAGGCTTGTCGGCCTTGGGCAACTTCTTGTTTAATGAGTTTGTATGCATCCATGCGTTTGCCGCCTTTGATCACTCTGGTGTCGATAGGCTGGCGACCGGGGGGCAATTCATCGATTTGGCTCACGTCAAGATCGCCGTGGAGGGTCAGAGCAAGGGTGCGGGGAATCGGGGTTGCGGTCATGGTGAGGACATGGGGTGCTTCGCCTTTGGCTAATAGGCGACCGCGCTGTTGTACACCAAAACGGTGTTGTTCATCGATGACGACTAAGCCTAAATTTTGGAACTGGACTGGGTCTTCGATTAGGGCATGGGTGCCGACGAGTACTTTCAGCTCGCCTGTGTGGAGTTGGGCGTGAATGTCGCGGCGCTTTTTCGTTTTGGTGGAGCCAGTGAGCAGTTCAACGGGGAGATGCAGAAGGTTAAACCAGCCAACGAGCTTGCGGTAATGTTGCTCGGCGAGGACTTCGGTAGGAGCCATGAGGGCGGCTTGGTAACCGGATTGGATCGCGGAGAGGATGGCAAAGACGGCAACGATCGTTTTTCCGGCGCCGACATCTCCTTGTACTAGGCGATTCATGGGGCTGGGTTTTGCTAGATCGTCGAGAATTTCGGTGATGACGCGGTTTTGGGCGTTGGTGAGTTTGAAGGGTAGTAATGTTTGAAAGTTCTCGATTAGTTCGCCTTCGGGAATAAATACTGCACTTTTTTGTTGGGATTTTTCTTGTTGGCGACGTTGTAAAAATCCGAGTTGGAGGTAGAAGAATTCGTCGAAAACTAATCGGTGGCGGGCATGGATCAGAATATCGCTATTTTCTGGAAAATGAATGTTGGCGATCGCCTCTTTTAAGCCCATTAATTCGTAGGGTTTGCGGAAAGCAGTGGGGAGAGGATCTTTGAGTTGAGGCAAAGCTTCCATCGCCATGACGACGATTTTACGGATGAGGTCAGCGGGAACGCCGTCGGTGAGGGGATACACAGGCAAAACGCGCCCAATTTTTAAAGATTTGATATCTGCGCCATCGCTTGCCAATACTTCGATTTCGGGATTGTCGAGCGTCAGCCCGTATTTATTTTTTTTGACTAAACCCGACGCGGCGATCGCCACCCCACGCGGATATTGACGTTTAAGTTTTTCCTGCCAACCGCGATTACTAAACCGCGCCCCCGCATAAAACCGACTCAGCTTAATTCTGCCGCTACTGTCCCGCATCCATAGCTCGAAAATGGACAGCTTTTTATTTTTTGGACTCGTAAAAATGCTGCACCGCACCACGTCCCCCACTAACGTCACCGTTTCGCCCGCTTCTAAATCTGTGATTTTTACCTGCTTGGCATAATCAATGTGCTGCCTTGGGTAATAAAACAACGCATCTTTCACGGTGATCAGTCCCAACTTTGCGAGCTGTTCACTGCGTTTCGGGCCAATACCCGGCAAGTACATTAACGGTTGGTCGAGGCTAATTTGTTTCTGATAACTTGCTTTTTTCGGAACTGTTTCGCGAACAGATTGAGCGCGGGGCGTTTTAATTTTTCGGGGGGCATCAACGGGTGTTTCTAGCTGAGTTTTGACCTGCTGGAGAAATGCCCGTGTTTCAGCAACCAAGCCTCGCCTTTGCGATAAAGTTGCCCCTTGATACAGACTAAATTTCTGCGCAAAATCTTGCCAGCGGCGGCGCATATCGAGGTTCATGCCAGCCGGAGGAATATCGCCAAAACTCAAGCAGAGAAATTCACTGAAGCGATATTGATGTCCCTGAAGATCTGCGAAACCGCGCTCTGCCTCTACGGACAAAGCTTTTTGCAATCTCAAAAAATCGGGTGAATCCATATACTTAGTCTGGGGCGATCGCCGCACTTTTTTGAGCACAAGCAGAAACAATACTAGGGTACTCAATTTTTGGTGTAATAAATTTTCAATGCTAGATCCGAGGCTAAAATGGCGATCGCCACTCATTCCGAAAAAGTTGGAGAGAATTGATCATTTATTCCCATTACTTATGCCTGACTTATCCCAAAATTCAGCCGCTGCACCAGAGCCTTTACGCAGTGTTCACACCCAAAACCTGACCGACATTTTGCAACAATGTGGCATTTCGTTAATTATCTCGACTTATCAAGCGGGTAAATTAATTGTTATCAGAGCGGAAGAGAAAAATGTGAATACTCACTTTCGGATGTTCAAACAACCGATGGGAATCGCCGCTGATCACGAAAAGATTGCCCTCGGTACGGCCTATGAGGTTTGGGAATTTCGGAATGTGCCTGCCGTCGCCCAAAAACTTGATTCACCGCACAAACATGATGCTTGTTATCTGCCCCGCGATCGCCACATTACTGGGGACATCGATATTCACGAGATGGCTTATTGCAAAGATGAGTTGTGGTTTATCAATACGCGCTTTTCTTGTCTCTGCACCCTCGATCGCAAAAATAGCTTTGTGCCCCGCTGGCGACCGCCGTTTGTTTCTGCTTATGATTTGGGCGATCGCTGTCATTTGAATGGTTTGACAGTGCGGGATGATCAACCCCGTTATGTGACGGCATTGGGCACGACAGATACGCAGCAAGGCTGGCGTGAAAATAAGGCACGGGGCGGTATTTTGATGGATATTTCGACGAATGAATTCATCGCCAAAGGTCTGTCTATGCCCCATTCGCCCCGGTGGTATCGCGATCAATTATGGGTGCTCGAATCTGGTGAAGGTAGTCTTGCAACCGTAGATTTAAAAACAGGCGAACTCACCACAGTAATTCAGTTACCGGGTTTTACGCGGGGCATCGATTTCTGGGGGCCACTCGCATTTATTGGCTTATCCCAAGTCCGTGAAACAGCAGTCTTTAGCGGCATCCCGATCACCGAACGCTTAACTGAGCGCATTTGTGGTGTGTGGGTGGTCAATATTGAAACAGCTCAGGCGATCGCCTTCCTGAGATTCGAAGATGCTGTGCAGGAAATTTTTGCAGTGTCTGTGCTGCCCGGCATCCGTTTTCCAGAGGTGATCGACTGGGACGAAAAATTACTCGGCAGCTCGTTTGTTTTACCGGATGAAGCATTAGCTCAAGTAGACTTTAATACTCTCAAACCAGATCCAGAATCAACTTAGAGTCCAGAAAAATAGCATATTTAAAATAATCTTGTTCTTCTTTCAATTTAAGCTGCTTAACTGCCCAAACCATCATTTTTACTTGTGACTAACTACTCTAATTTACAAATTCTTTACTGACAAAAGGGGAAGTCATCGCTGCGAGAAGACTACCATAATTCAGTTTAAAATTCACTTCTTCTCCGACTTGTAAATGGTGATTTTTGCTGTCAATAATGATGTGGTCGCTACTAGAACCAAGTATTTCTAAATCATCATTTAAAGTTAAGCCAGACACCAACGTATCTTGTCTGCCTAAGGCAACAATTGCTCTTTGATGAGTGCCTTGATCTCGAAAAAAAGGAACATTACCGAAAGCATCCTGACAAATTTCTCCTGATGGTAAAGATGGCTTATCTTTTGATTCAATCACTTCAGCTACAAGTTGAAATGCTTTGATATGAAGTCCCGGAATTGCTTGCCTGTGGACAGTTTCACACCCCAAGAAAATTGATTCGCCGAGACGTAGATTATTGACTCTACCAATATTTTCAGTCTCTTTAAACCATTCATAATTAGCAGAATTTCCACCTGAAACAATTTCTAATTTAATCAAAAATTCTTTTTCAAGCTGTTCTACTCGGCTAGACAAATCACTCATGTTTTTGCCATCTGGTTTGATGCCACCATAACAAGCCAAATTGCAACCGATACCGACAATTTTTAGATCAGCTAAAGTCAAAACTTCTTCAACAAAGTGAGAAAGATCACAAGGAAGAATACCTTAACGTAAATCGCCCAATTCCACCATAAGAATGATTTGGTGAATTTTATTATTTAATTTTGCATAATAGTTTAGTTTTTTAAGAGTTTCAATTTCTGAGTTAAGGCTAATATCGACAATCTTGACAATAGATTCGGCCTGACTTGGAGAGGTTCGCATCAGTACAAACTGAGCTAGTATTCCAGCATTTTTCATCTTTTGAATGTTCTCAAGACGAGAATCTGCAATAAATTTTACACCGCCTTGAATTATCGCTTTGATAATAGCAGGTTCTCCAAGAACAGCCTTCGATACTCCCATGGTGGAAATACCTTTTTTGGCATAAAATTCGCAGAGAATTCTGGCATTATCCTCTATTTCAGCCAAGCAAATCTCTAGCCGTGGCAGCTGCAATTTCATTTGTTTTTGTTAGACAATTATGTTTATCCCATTGCCAAGGTAGGAATTTTTTCTGATTTTTTTTGCTTAGTTTTCTGATTAATTTTGTAGTTGATGGTTGGGAAGTTATCGCCTAAGGCTTGAATGATTTTATGGCAACCGTAATTTAGAACATCGGTAGTCGGCAATTGGAATCGCTGTTCATAATTCTCGATTACGCTCAAAATTTCTTCGTTAGATAGGTTCTCATGGCTTAAGGCGATCGCCACCACTTTAGTCTTGGAAACAGTCTCAATGAGCTTGATTTCACTCTCGATTGTCGGCATTGCCAAATCAGGAAAATCACAGCGGAACCTTCTCGCAGGCGGATGCTGCACAATAACGCCATTAGGCAGACTTCCTTTGAGGATGCCGATAGAACTCATGAAAGCAGGATGACCAACAGCACTTTGACCTTCCACTAAAATGATGTCCGGTTTTTCAGTCCTGAACGCTTGCAGCACAGCATTTTCTATTTCACCAATGACAAATTGAGAAATTAAAGCATCAATCGAAACCCCATACCGAGACCCTTGCATCAAATTCGTTTGCCCAGTAGCGACTAGAACTGACTTGATGCCGAGATTATTGAGGGCTTTGTTCAGCTCTACTGCCGTTGTCATTTTGCCACACGCACAATCAGTACCAAGAATCGCAATTACTGGAATATCAACTTCCGAGATCTGCCCCGTAAAGACATGCAAATCTTTCAGCGCTGGTGATTTTCTAACGTCTCTAATCTGCACATTGTATTGAGCAGCGACAGCAACAAATTCTTGATCTTCAGAGAAAAATTGGTGGAGACCATTAATAATGTCCATCCCTTTTCTCATCGCTTCTAATACAAAGGCTCTTTCCTCTTCATCGATGCAAGCATCTAAAGGAGCTTTGCCATAAATGTAACATTGAGGCACTGCGGGAAGATGGTTTAATGCATCATCTAAATTAGAAAAAATTGGAATATTACTTTTTGCATAACCTAATTCTTCCCCAGCATCTTTGCCAGTTAGTGCACTATCAATAACTCCCACAATCGTATAGGTTTCGGAATGCCGAACTAGAGCTGCTGCCGTTTTACCATCGACCAAACCAAATTGGTTTTCACAGTAAACTAAAGCCGTTTTTTTCTTGGCCATTATCAATTCTTCCTTTTTAATTACCCTTTGTTTCCTAAGAAGTCTTCTGCTGAAATTACAATTTACTTCTTAAAGTGGGTAGTGTTTTTACAGACGGAAATATAAATCAATCGAGGTGTTTATTTTGTCTTCTTCTCACACTTTTTCGGGAAGTATGCAGCAAATTCTATTAAGCTTAGTAGTAATCTTTTACTAAAACCAAATTATGCGCCTTTAGCAACGCTAAACTCAGACCTTAATTGAGTATTAGGTTTTAATATTGTCGTGATCGAAGTGTAACACAGATTACTTTTTTTATTATTTTGCAGCAAAAAGCTTAATTAGAATAATAGAATTGACTAGTAGTAAAATTACGGCAGTTATCTTTTTCAATTACTCAGATTAAAAGCAGTTTTTAAGTCTATAATTATGGTGTGATTTTCGAACAAGATAGATTATAAAAAAGCTTTTGTGATCTTGTTTTTTGCTTTCTTAATTTTGCCTTCGCGGATTCTTATTGACTATAAGGGTCTCGTTATTGCGAATCGTGATTTAGGTTTATTCCACATTTTCTTCGGTGATCTGGCAACATGCGGCAAATTCTACTGGGAGAAGCGCGAGCATTAAAGAATTGTGTTAACCAAGTATTAGTTTTCTGATCTTATAAAAAAAGGCGATCGCCTCCCCAATTAATCTGATCAAATTTGTTACTAGTTAGAGCATTAAGGCAGAAATACCGAAGCTTGGTCAAAATTCATAATGCGGCAGGCGCGTTGCCCAAACCAGTTGTAGCGATTGCTGGCAATGATGCGATAGAGCCAGTCCCGGAAGCCTTGGGGCAGCAGACGCGCAAGGGTAAAGATTGACCAAATGCCGCCAAGTTTTTCACAAATTTTCAGGGCAGCATCGGAAGCTTGGTAAGTGTTTTTGCTATCGAAATAGGCGATCGCCCAATCCTCAGGATTCGCAGGAAGTGGCAGTAAATATTGCTTGGCAGTTTCCCCTTGTAGCGGCGCGAGATAAAAAATTTGCTCAGTGTCAATTTTCAACATCAAATCTACAAAACCATTGCAAAGATTGCATTCACCATCGAAAAAAATAATCGGCTTATCGATTGTTGCGATTTGCTCAGAAGAAGAATTGACCGGCATTATCTCTCGCTAAAGTGGAACTTAAATGAATTTTAACAAAGCTAGATTTTTGATGCCGACACCACAAATCGCAACTGCCAAAAATGCTTGGGTAAATACCGTTGATGGCGAAAATCCTGACCTACTGGCTCTTGCCCAACAGCTTATTTCTGAACAAATTTATTGCACCCTTTCGACTTGTTCGCCGGAGGGAATGCCGTGGGGAACCCCGTTATTTTTTGTCTTCGACGATGTTCTAAATATTTACTGGTCTTCGGCGATCGCCGCCCAACATTCTCAAAATCTCTACCACAATCAAGGGCAAGGCACGATCACAATTTATGACCCAACGAAAGTTAAAGCTCTCTATTTCTCTGGCATTGCTACCGAACTGGCAGAACTGCCACAACTCACGCAAATTTTAGAACTGTTTGACCTCAGAGCAAAGCGACCAAATCCCCGTTCAGCAAACGATTACCTTGATGAATCTCCCCGCAGAATGTATCAGTTCAAAATAGATAAGGCTTGGATAGCAGGCGATCGCCTCCAAGTCACCACCCAACTTATCGATACAAAAACAGAGCTTAATACAAATTTACTGAAGCAAATGCAATTAGTCAGATGACACAAGCCATTCAAGACATCCTGTTGCTACGCCGTCAAATTAAAATAAACGCCCAGATTCCCCTTGACACTGCAAAAAACAACCTGACCACAGCCCTCTCTCAAGACATCACTCTTTCAGGCAAGTTCCAACTCACACGCCACTATTCAGGACATCTCCGAGATAACGATCTCTATTTCTATGGGCCGAGAGCAAACCGTCAGTTTTGCTTCCAAACAAAAAGCGAATTAATTGCCGAAAATAATACGACTACTCTAATAGCAAAGATAAATCTCACAAACAGTGACTTCTACCAACTTTTATCAGCAGTGATCCTTCTCCTCATAGCACTTGCAGTAATGTTGCGCTGGGGGTTTATTTTTGTCCTACCAATCTTCGTTACTTTCCTGTACGGCATGGCGCAATGGCATTTTCAGTTTTACACCAAAGAGATTACGCAATTATTAACCGACATTGTATTAGGTAAAGAATTGAATTCTAAGCCCGAAGAACAACTATAGAGTCGCAGAAAATCATGATAAATCAACACTGCTTAGACCTGATTTCCGTCCTGATTTTTGTCGGATAATTATCAAAAAAACAGGAAGAGCCATTGCTGAACCCTTCCTATCTTTCGTTATATTTAATTAATTTTCAATCGAAGCTATTCAGGAAAACTAAACTCTTGATCTTCAAGAGACTTTTCAATATTGAGTCTTTGTTCTGCATTACGGAGGAAATAACCGCTCATCATTGCTGAACCCAGTAGACGACCGAGACTTTCGCGGCTCATGTTTACGGAAACATCAACGCCTTCTCCGTTTAGATTACCAAGTAAGCCAACAATATTGCGTTCCATCACATGCTTCACTTCATGAGATTGGGGCTGAGACATTTGTACAACCGTTTCTGGAGTTAGAGACTGTACATACTGCCATAGCTCTTCATGTTGTTCTTGAAGATCATTTGCTAAATTATAAAAACCTTGGGTTTCGTTATTCACCAGTCTTCTCTCCTAACGTTTGAACAACAGTAATTTCTATCAACTGTTGTGTGGTGTGTGGGTGATTTATGTTTTTCATTAATGCCAATGTAACAAGCATCAAGGGCTACTGAGGGGAGGTTTAACCGAACACCTCTAGTCGCATTTTCACTATCACCCAATGAGGAACTTAGCTGGCTAGGTATTCACCCATCTCGGATTTACGTTTACGCAGTTTTGATAAAGCTTCACGTTCAATCTGACGCACTCGCTCACGGCTAATGCTGAGATGTTCACCAATTTTCGCAAGGGTATTAGGTTGTCCATCTTGTAAACCAAAGCGCAGGGTTAGGACTTCTTGCTGTTGATCGGTGAGATCTTTGAGCATTTTTTGCAAGTCTCGTTTGAGAGCGGCGTGAGTGGCGTAATCATCGGGGGTTGTACCGTGATCTTCTAACAGCTCAATTAACTCGGTGTCGTTGTTATCGCCGACTTTAAGATCTAGTGATAAAGGCTGGCGGGACTTTTCGAGGTAATCGCGAACTTGCTTTTCGGTTAGTTCTAGCTCTATGGCGAGTTCGGGGATGGACGCGGCGCGGCCATTTTTCTGGGCGAGTTGGCGTTGGGCTTTTTTAATTTTGTTGAGTTTTTCGGTGATATGAATCGGTAAACGGATGGTGCGACTCTTCTCGGCGATCGCCCGTGTGATAGCCTGACGAATCCACCAGTAAGCATAAGTAGAAAAACGATAACCCTTTGTCGGGTCAAACTTTTCGACGCCGCGCTGCATCCCGATCGTGCCCTCTTGAATTAAGTCAAGCAAATCCATGTTGCGCTTAATATATTTTTTTGCAACAGACACAACGAGGCGGAGATTCGCTTCCACCATTTTTTGTTTCGCTTGTGCCCCTAAGTGCAGACGACGTTTGAGTTCTTTTTGGGTGATGCTGGCAGCCTTTGCCCAATCTCTAATCGTTGGCTCAGCCTCTTGGTGTTCAGCTAACTCTGCTTTGAGCTTTTCTAAAACAACCATTTGCTGCACTCGACGAGAATACAACACCTCTTCTTCGTGGGTGAGTAGGGGGACGCGCCCGATCTCTTTGAGATAAGTGCGAACTGGATCTGAAGAGTATTTGGCAGTTTTCATGGGTCAACTCGGCTTTAAAGGACGAAGATTAAAAATAAAAACGGAAATCCATCCCCTGTGCTAAGTCAGTCAGGGCTTGGCAAGGATGAGTTGTAAGGAGGAAGCGGGGACTAAGCTCGAAAGCTAGTGATGAATGCGGAGATGCTTGGCATCACTACAGCCTGTAAATTGAGCTACGTCAGACTAATTATTATTTATGAGTCTATTTTATCAAGAAAATAGAGTTTTGTTAACTTTTTTAAATGAATGTAACTTTTATGAGAGCAAACCGTCTACATTTCGGCAGAGAGTCCAGAAATATTAGAGATTTTAAGATTGATTTCATCCATCCTAAATTCAGCGATCAACTGTCTTCTTGGGGCGTAAAGTCGGGATTTCGTTTAGAAAAGCCCCAGATAAACATGACGAGGATGGCGCTAATCATTAGCCATTCGGGGACGACGAGGCTGGGGTAGACGGCTTTAAGGAAGAGGCGGACACCGACAAAACCAACAGTGACAAATCCGGCGTCTTCGAGATGAGAAAATTCGTCTAGCCAACGAATGAACAAGCCTGCAAGGAATCGTAGGGTGATGACCCCGATAGTACCGCCGATCACAATTAACCAAATGTCATCTGCTACGGCGATCGCCGTGGTTACACTATCGAGCGAAAAAGCGAGATCGGTTACTGCAATCATCGGTATCGCCTGCCAAAGAGAATTAAATTCTAAATTACGCTCGTGACCTGCCTCATCCTCACTAGAGGTGAAATACCGAAACACTAACCATAGTAGGTAGAGCGCACCGAGCAACTCGACTTGCCAATAGTTAATCACCCATGTGGCCGTAAAAATTAGGCTGATCCGCAGTATGTAAGCGGCAATCAAGCCAATGTTTAACGCTTTACGTTGTTCTTCGGGTGTTTTTAAACCTTGGGCGATCGCCGCCAATGCGATGGCATTATCCGCAGAGAGCACTGCTTCTAAGGCGACGAGTATTACCAGTACAAGAGATGTTTCGACCGTGAAATGGATCTGAGGATGAAGGATTTGCTCGAACATAGGGAAAGGTAGGCTCAAAGAAGTAGAAAACACAGTCACAGCAAAAAAGAAAATTTAGCTCATACAAAACACATCAATAATTGTAAATAACCTCAATCAGTCATTCTGTTTCGGCCACCGGAAAAAAGCGAGTAAGCCATCATATCGATCAACCCAATAATTTTCCTTAGATATGTTGCGTCTTGTTACAAAGCCTTGGGTAAAACCAAGACAATGCCGCAAATTAAGGGATAAATTCTCTTTTTTATCTATTTGGAGTTTAACAACTATGGCACTTTCTGATACTCAGGTTCTTGCTGCTTTAGCGATTGCCCTTATTCCCGGTATCTTGGCATTCCGCCTTTCTACTGAGCTTTATAAGTAAGACAGAAACGACAAATAAACGATAAATAAACGCTGAGAGGGTTCCGACTGGAACCCTTTTTTCTTGCCTAACTGTTAGAAAATGGGGTTATTGAGCTTTGGTGTGATTGATCAGTACACCGGGTTCTTGCTGCATTGGTAGAACGTCTATTGTATCGGTTTGGGCACAGTACCTAATGTCAGCTTCTTTGTTCAGCCCTAACAAGCGTTGTCCGTGGCTCGCCAATTTCAGGAGTCCGACTAGGTCAGTTTGCCACTGTTGGTACAGGGCGATCGCCCCCAGCACTTCATCATTACCAACATTTGCGACATCTTCGCCCCATAGTTCAGTGGCGATCGCCCCCGCACAGACCGTATCCTCCAGCGAATAATCACCCTGCCACCCAGACCCCACAAACCAAACCGTTTCCGGCTGTGCCGCTTGCAAATAACGCACCACACTATGACGATTAATCTGCGCCGCCGTAATCACCGTCCGAGACTGCTCCACCCGTTTCAGCGCCCTTGTGCCATTCGTTGTAGTCAAAAACAATCGCTGCCCCGCCACCCGCTCCGGCGTACAGTTAAGCGGCGAGTTACCCAGATCGCAGCCTTCCACCTTTTTGCCGCCCCGTTCCCCAGCCCGCAGCCTTTTCGCCTCAGGCCAAGATTCACTGACCGCAAACAATTCATCCAGATCAGAAAAAGCCTGCACCGCCTCAGCCCCAGCATGAAGTGCCGTGGCGATCGTGGTTGTCGCTCGCAAGACATCAATAACCACTGCACAATCAGGTAAATGATCCGTGGGGGTTGCTTCCGGAGTGTGATAGACAAAAAGTTTCACAAACAAAATCCAAACAAATAACTCAAATTAGAGTACCAAACAACCTTGGCTTGTGACTGACATCACGATTCTTTAGTGATTTCAGCAGTTACTTTTGTGGGAGACTAAGGTATTTTCTTAAGAAGTATTCTCATGGCAATTTTTGGATAGCTCAGATTCATAATGTCAACCGTAATTTAAACAACGCTCTTTCTTTTAAAAAATACGGCTCTGCAACGCCAGATGGCTCAATCAGTGATGCCCACTCATGTTTAGAACCTCTGCATCTCCACAAAGTCAACGAGTTTCAGCTCGTTTCAGTGACAGGCAGCCGATGCTGCCTAAGTTTAAAGAACCAATCGTGCGAGACGACAGTTTTCCCATCGACCTCATTCGCCACAGCATTAAGGCGGAGAAAAGAAAAAAGAAGCAAGTTTATACGCCTCAAAATGTTGGTTATATTGACCATGCTGCACCATTAATTAGCATCAATCATCGGGATGTAATCATTTTGGATGAGCTATTTCTTACAGAGGATGCGACTGAAATTTTTGATGATATTAATCGGATGTTGCAACAATTTGTGCCGACTCCCTGTTGGGAAGATGATCCTTTTGAGAAGGTAGTAAGTAAGTTGTTGTAATTTTGGGTGAAATAGCCTCAATGGAAGCAGGCGATATTCTTCAGGAACGATACCAGCTACAACGGCCGATGGGGCGGAATGCGGGGCGTCAAACTTGGTTGGCCCAAGATCTAAAGCACCCTGAACAGGAGTAAGTTACGCAGTTGGTTATTTCAATAAGTTGGGTTCAATAGGTTGGGCGATCGCCACCTAATCTACAAAAATTAAAATTACTTAGAAGTCATTGTCCGCACACTATCCCAGTTTTCATCAGGCGGATGAGCAAAGAAATACTGGCATCGTTGCATATGCAATTTGGCAGCCTTATCATGGTGAGAAATTTCCAGCACCCGAGCAAACTGAGTCAAGGCGCGAGCAAACTCACGGTTCACGTAATGCTTTCTAGCCCCCTCATACAATTCAATCACCTGCTCTTGTTTCGGGGTAATAGAATCGGAAGCCAATGCAACCAACTCATAGATCGAGACAGGCTCATTTTTACCCTTCACACGAATCCGATCTAGTTCACGCACAGTCACCAGATCTGAACAATGCTGATAAGTATTTTCGCTAATGATAATGTCGCAACCGTATTGTTTACTAGCAGTTTCAAGGCGGGCACTGAGATTCACCCCATCACCGATCGCCGTAAATTCCATCCGCTTACTCGAACCAATATTGCCACTAATCACGTAGCCAGAGTTGATACCGATCCCAATTTGAATCTGCTCTTTGCCATCACCTAAACGACGGGCGTTAAAGTCCGCTAGACGCGTGCGCATTTCTAAAGCTGTCTGGAGAGATTCCCAAGCATGATCTTTAAGGGGCATCGGTGACCCGAACACCGCCATAATGGCGTCACCAATATATTTATCGAGGGTTCCTTTGTGCTTAAAGACAGCCTCAACCATGCTCTCAAAATATTCGTTGAGCATACTGACCACTTCTTCTGCTTGGAGCTTTTCAGTCAGGCTGGTATAGCTGCGGATATCTGAGAACAAAACGCTGACTTCTTTGCGATCGCCGCCCAGTTCCACACTGCCACTCTCGATCAGCTGCTCAGCCAGCTCCTTGGTCATATAACGATACATCGTGCTCTTGAGACGCTTCTCATCACTAATGTCGTCCATGACAACCAGCGCACCGTAGACATTAGTTGCATCCGCCGCATCACTGATGGAGTTAATCGACAAGTTAACGCTATGCTCCTCGCCCGCAGAAGACAGCAACGGTTGATCGGGATAATATTGTTCGCGATCTTTCGCCAAATTTTGGGGTGCTAGTGCGCGATCCAGCCATTCAGAAAAATCACCTTTCTTCGAGACATCGGCTTTACCAGTGATTTTGGCCGTTTTAATTTCTACCAGCTCGCCCATTTGCTTGCCTTCAATGGGATCGTCTACTCCAAAACCGAGGAGTTCTTTAGCTTTCTCATTCGCCGCGATGATGATGCCTTTTTTGTCTGTCGAGATCACGCCATTCGTCAAACTCCGCAGGATATCCCGCTGCATTTGCTCTTGCTGCTTGACCTGTGCGAACAATTTGGCATTTTGCAGAGCGACACCTGCTTGAATGTTGAACGCGCGCATGAACTCTTGATCACCACGATTAAAGCTTGCTCGCCATTGCTCCGGCGGATCGGGCCAATTTTCGGGATCGTAGGGTTTAAAATCACCTTGCTTTTCTTTATTGACAAGCTGCGTCACGCCAATCAACTCGCCATCGGAGTTAAACACGGGCATACACAATAGGCTACAAGTCCGGAATTTTGTGGTCTGGTCGATCGCAACCGAATTTTTTG
>JBARRZ010000268.1:0-5455 GCA_049644465.1 Limnothrix sp. | reverse complement strand
AACAGAAAAGAGAAGAAAAAGATGGTGACAGGTAACGGATCGCTGAAACCCTATTGATTATGTGAAAACAAAGCTACGGGAAAAACTTAACAGATCTGTAAAACCCTCATGTACTACAGTTCACAATGCGGGATGCGAGAAAAGAGGTATATCATATCTTCCCATCGCTGGCATGACGGGAAGGTGTCCCTGTACGCCCATACGCCCGCACCGATCTAATATCTCGTCCCATGTCACCTTGCTCTTTCCGTCCTCTCGCCAGGCGATCGCCTCATAGAACTTGTCAAAGACTTTATCGTCAGGGTATTTGTAATCAAGCGTACCACCGCACTGCACATAGATATCCTTCTGTACGCTGAACCCATACAAGCCGTTACTGTGCTTTACCCATAGCCGATCAATTTCTCGCAGTTCGTCGCAGGGAAATTCCCTTAAATCTTGTTCGCTAAAAAGTTGCCCTTCATCCTTTCCCACCGCCGTGATCATTAGCCGATAAGTTTCCTCATCCGCCTCACGCCATTTCTGCACATCCTCTTTCGCAGCGATCAACAATTCCTCTAGCCTTTGATACCGATCATCGAGAATCGTTTTTTCAATCTCCTGAAATTGATCTAAGAATTTAATTGAGACTTTGAACTGACCTTTTAACTTTTTCTTTTCTTGCTGATAGATGAGGTATGCAAGAGTTTGTTCTTTTTGATTCAATGCCTCTTTAATGAGTTTTTCTGGATCTCCTAAATTTGCATAAAACAAAATCACATCCTTCCAAGCATTGATCGTCAAATAATCACTGACAATTTTTTCGCCCCGTTCTCCCAGCCGCCGCAACTCCATTGCCGCTAAAAACTCCTGAAAACTGAGGTGCGCAAACTGATAAATTTGGCGGTCTCGTTCCACCATTAGCTCACTGACAGTCACCAGTTGGTAGAGAAATTCTTTTGGCTCAACCTCAACGTCCATCTGCCGCAAAAATCCCTGTAAACGCTCTAACAAATCAACTTTCGTAATCTGCTTAAAGTTTTCGTCTTCTGTGTCATGAGCCTCTGCAAACATCATCATTTCCAGAGCCAGCCGCTGAAGAATTACCTGCCGCTGTCCTGTCGAATCCAGTAATAGACTAATGCCTTTCCCTTTCGGTCTGCGCCCAAGCTGAAGCTCACAGATATCTTGATAAAGTTCTACCTTTCGTTGCGGGAGTTCTGCCTGATTTCGATCCCGATGGAACCGCGCCATCATATTCAGCAGCAACACATTTCCGGCAATATCATTTAGCTCAGGACGCGCCTTAATTTGCGCTAATAAATCCTTCGATCTTTGTTCGACGATTTGCTCTACTTTCGGCGTAACTCTGCCACCCCGCGCTGTTTTTTCCTGACAGCGATACCATTGCCGAACAAACTGTGCTCGTTGTTTCTCATTAAAAT
This sequence comes from Limnothrix sp., assembly GCA_049644465.1. Taxonomy (GTDB): domain Bacteria; phylum Cyanobacteriota; class Cyanobacteriia; order Cyanobacteriales; family MRBY01; genus MRBY01. Next base: position 4,031 of record JBARRZ010000268.1, on the reverse strand, counting down.
CCTGTACCCAGAAACTGGTTGACGGCTTTTTCGCGACAAAATCATCTCGATAGGCAGTCGGGCGAGACGTTATGAAAAACACCGCATCCCGATAATCATTCATCGCCGCACTCAGCCATTCGCTCATCTGCGCCCGTTCTTTTGGCGGAATCTCATCAAACCCATCAAATAAAACTAAAGCCTGACCTTGTTTAAGCAAATCCTTCGCCCAATTTTCCGGCGGCTGTAGTTCTTTCCCCTGCGGCAATCGCTGTAATTGATAAGTACTGAGAAGTTTCGGTAACGTCATCGACTCGTCGGTCAATATTTCTTGCCAACACCCTGCCAAGTAAATCAAAAATGGCGTAAATTTCGGCGCATCATATTCTTTGTAAGCCTCAACACTGTAGGAATAAGCCAGATGTTTCATCAGGGTTGTTTTGCCATAGCCACCCCACGCTCGAATTGCAATTTGCCGGAAATTCTTATTCTTTTTAACGAGCCGCAACAAATTCCAAATTTGCGTAACTGTTTCTCCGTCCTGATGTTCTTGTCGCAACTGGCTGGCTTCATAGCCGGAAAGCATTGCATCTGCCGATAACTCCAGCGGCACAAAAACTTCCTGCAATAACGGACTATTTACGGGCAAATCCTCATCATCCCGCAGCCCAATCGCCTCATCCTCTTCACAATCCCATGCCTGACATTGCAAATATTGTGATTCAAAGTCTAGTCCCCGCCACCGCTCAATCTGACTTTTTACACCTTGCGTTAACCCTTCCCCAACATCATCAATACCTTTATTTGCCGCTTCCCCCATCTGCCCAAAGCGTTTTTTATTCCCCTTATGAATCGGTTGCAACAATGCCGCCCCATAGGCAATCCCCACCCCAATCACCGCAGAAGCTATTGCTTTTGGGATGTCACTTGCTTTAAACAGTTGCCAAAAAGCGCCAATCCCACCAACACTGACACCGCCTGTCATGATCACTTTGTAAGCAATATCAGTAAGTTTTTCTTCTAAAGATTGCTGTTGTTTTGGCTTTTGGGACATGGAATGCAGGGAAATAAAGTCGAGTTGCCCCCATTATGACCAAGAATTACACGCATAAACTATCGGTCTTAAGATCCCCGACTTCTATGGCTAGACATTGAATTCTGTCGCAACGCAGTAAAAGAAGTCGGGGATCTGGGAGGAAGCTGGGATAGTGGCGGCGATCGCCATCCCGATGTCGCCACCAGTCTCAACAACCTCGCAGGACTGTACAAATCCCAAGGCAAATATGGAGCTGCAGAACCCCTGTTTCAACAAGCCCTTTCCCTGAGGCAAGAACTGTTAGGCGATCGCCATCCCGATGTCGCCGGCAGTCTCAACAACCTCGCATCGCTGTACTATTCCCAAGGCAAATATGAAGCGGCAGAACCCCTCTATCTACAAGCCCTTTCCCTGAGGCAAGAACTATTAGGCGATCGCCATCCCGATGTCGCCATCAGTCTCAACAACCTCGCATTTTTACGTTACAACCAAAATCGTTACGATGAGGCGGAGGCACTATTTTTGCAAGCCTTAGAAATTTTAGAATCTGTTTTCGGCAGCAATCATCCCAATACGCAAAGCGTTAAAAATTCCATTGCTAATTTACGCGCAAACCGTCCGAGTTGAGGAAAAAGCAAACCTAAAAAACATGAAACTGCCGAATCCCGAACAAGCCATCATTGACTCCCAAAAACTATCTGGATATTGCCTCAATCCCGCCCATCCCGATGGTCAACATAAAGCGCGAGTCTTTCGGTCAGCTCTGGGGATGCAACAAGAAGACGAAGCAGAACTTATTAACGCCCTCAAAGCAGCCCTCAAAAATCACAACGCCATCTTTGAAAGAGAAAACAGTTATGGCAAAAAATATATAATTGACTTTCCCATGACCAGAGGCGATCAACAAGCCATCATTCATAGCATTTGGATTGTCCGTTTTAAAGAAAATGTCCCCCGTTTAGTCACCTGTTACATACTTTAAAAAAGAGATTATTATGAAATTACTAGATGTAGTCGCGCTATTAGAAGATGTCCCCAATTGTCATTTATATCGAGGACAAGTTGGCACAATCGTAGAAGTTTACGAACCTAGAATCTTTGAAGTCGAATTTAGTGACCTCAACGGAAAAGCCTACGCCATAGAAACCCTAACAGAAAGCCAGTTAATGGTCTTGTACCATCACCCCATCCCAGAAAGACAATTAATTTCTGCCTAAATTTGGGTTTGTCATCCCCTAGGTAAGCTCTGTCTAGACTGACTGAGGATCCCTCTGGCTTCGCCATCTCCCTTTGAAAGGGAGGCAAATTGGTAATCAGAGCTACCGCAGAAAAAAAGCATAATCAATTAGAAAACTATCGAAATCATCACTTTACAAGCTGTGAACTGACTCTGTTCTGGGATTCAGTGGTCTTGAAACAGCCCTGCATCCCATGAGAAGGTATTTACAGAGTCGTGAATATTAGGAGATACGTTGTGAAAAATCTGTCTATATTTCGTTGGGTCAAAGTTTGGATCTGTGCGGTGGGTTGCGTGGTGATGCTGGGATTGGGTTTTGTACCGTCGGCGATCGCCCAAACTATTCCGGCAAAACTTCCTGTCCAGACAGTGACAGTCCACCTCGGCACACCGTCGGGAGCATTGAAATTTGAGCCAGATAATCTCGCATTTACGGCAGGCGATCGCTACAAACTGATCCTCGATAATCCCAGCCCCGAAAAACATTACTTTACAGCCAAGGATTTTGCCGATGTGATCTGGACGCAAAAAGTTCAGGCAGGCAAAGTGGAAGTCAAAGGCGCAATCCATGAACTCGAACTCAAACCGGGGGCGATCGCCGAATGGGTTTTCATCCCCCAAAAGACGGGCGTATTTGAACTCCACTGTTCCATCGCAGGCCACGCAGAAGCAGGCATGGTCGGCACAATTTCCGTCACAGCCGCCAGTTAAACTTCCATATTCCGGGGCAACCCGTTTTGGCAAAGTAATCTACTCCATGGCGAGGTTTAGACGCTAAAATTTTAGCCAGACCATATTTTTCATCCCGGATTTTTCTGCGCCTATGGTGCACATCAAGCAAATTGAGCTTTCCCACTTCAAATCCTTCGGGGGTACGGTCGCAGTTCCGCTGTTGCCAGAGTTCACCGTGGTTTCGGGGCCGAACGGTTCGGGGAAGTCAAATATCCTTGATGGCATTTTGTTTTGTTTAGGACTGGCTAGCTCGAAAGGAATGCGGGCAGAGCGTTTGCCGGATCTGATCAACCACAAACAAAGTCAGGGCAAAGGGGCGGCAGAGACGGTGGTTTCGGTGACTTTTGACCTCACCGACCTCGCACAGGAATATGACACTGCTGAAAAAGATGAGTCGGAACTTAAAGAATTTCTCAGTCAATTTCGCAGCACCGACTGGACGGTAACGCGCAAACTCCGGGTGACCAAAAGTGGCAGTTATTCGTCCACCTATTCGATAAATGGGGAAGTCTGCACGGCGACAGAATTGCAGGAACAGCTCAACCGTCTACGCATCTATCCCGAAGGCTATAACGTGGTGCTGCAAGGGGATGTGACCCGCATTATTACGATGAACTCGCGGGAACGGCGGGAAATTATTGATGAGTTGGCGGGGGTCGCAGAATTTGACCGCAAGATTACCCAAACTCGCTCAACGTTGGGAGAAGTGAAAGAGCGGGAAGAAAAATGTCATATTATTCGGCTGGAATTAGAGCGCAATCTCGAAAAATTGGCGGACGATCGCCTGAAGGCTGAAAAGTATCAACGGTTAAAAATTGACCTATCCCGGCAACAACAGCAGGAAATTTTGTTGGTGTGGCGATCGCTGCAATTACAAGAGCAAAAACTGCAAACGGACATTGTGGCGGGGGCGCGGCAACGGACGGAATTAAACCAGCGCATTAACGATCTCGATACCGAGATTTTTCAGACGAATCAAAATCTCGAAACCCTCAACGCCAAGGTAAAAGCCCTTGGGGAAGATGAGCAACTTTCTGTCGCGTCGAA
>JBARRZ010000267.1:0-16654 GCA_049644465.1 Limnothrix sp. | reverse complement strand
GTTACTTCGGCACTATTGGCGATCGCCCACAACTCGACAAACCGAATCATCTGTAAATCCTGTGGTGAAACGCCCTTGATTGGCACTAAAATTCGCCGCAAATTTTTCGGGTGGTCCAGTAGGCGCAGCACAGCGACAGGGCAGTGAGCGGACCAGCAGACGTTTCGAATAACTGTCCCGAGTAGTCGCGCTTTTAGACTATCCGTGGTGTTCCAGCCCATCAAAATCAGATTGGCATTTTCCTCACGAGCGGCGCGACTAATGCCCGCTGCCACATCGCTATCAATACGAATTTTGGGCTGAGTGATCAGATTTAACGCATTACCTTGGGCGATCGCCGTCCCCAATAAACCTTGACTATGATGTAATGCCAGCTCAATTTCTGGATCATCCATTTGCGCCGATGCTTTCACAATCGAGAGCGGCATCGCTACGCCATCTTGCGCTTTGGCGATCAGTTCGGCGGCTTCAAGTAAATAATCTTTCGTGTCGGGGTTGGCGATCGGAACAATAATTTTAAACACATGGACAGAAGTCTGAATTGGGGAAGGTTCTAGCGCAAAATTAGCTAGTGGCGCAGTCAGTTGCCGACCAAAACGCTCTGTCAAAATTGGCCCTAAAACTGAAGTCACCAACATCAAAACGATGACCGCATTAAACACAGGCTCCGAGATGACGCCAACCCGAAAACCAATCAATGCCGCTGCCAAAGTTGCCGCCACCTGCGGTATGGACAACGACCACATCGTTAACGCTTCAGCCCATGTGTAGCCGTAAAGTTGCTTGGCGATCGCCGCCGCTAAAAACTTTGAAAACAGCAACCCAAAAACAATCGCAACCGTTAACGGAAATTCATAAATTAGATTATTAATAAAAGCGGGGATATCCAGTAACAAACCCATGCCAATAAAGAAAAAAGGAATAAATAAAGTACTCCCCACAAACTCAATCTTTTCCTCTACTGGACTATGCCCAACCACCTCATTTACCGCCAATCCAGCAAGAAATGCGCCTACAATTTTATCGACATTGATTAATTGCGCGCCCACCGAAGCTAAAAATACAGCTAATAAAATAAATAGAAACTGATTCCCTTCATCTTCACCACTACGCCGGAAGAAATCTTTGCCCACCCACGCCAAACCGAATAAAACAATTGCGCTATAAACAATCAGCAACAATACTTGGGTCGAGACGAAAATAAAAGAAAATTCACCCTCATGCACTGATACACAAATTGCCAAAAGTAGTAGAGCCGCAATGTCTGTAAAGATTGTCGCGCCAATTGTAACGGTTATGCTCTCATTTTTTAAAATGCCTAAACGAGTGATAATTGGGTAACCCAACAGAGTGTGAGAAGCCAGTAAAGAGCCAATTAAGATTGAGGCATTCCAACTAAAATCAAAAAATAATCCAATCGTAATTCCGGCTGATAATGGCAAGGCAAAAGTTAAAAGACCGAAACCAAGGGAGCGGTTCTGCGACTTGCGAAATTCTTGTAAGTTGATTTCTAAACCAGCCACAAACATTAGATAAATTTTGCCAATATCTGACAGCAAAATCATTGTTTCGCTATCTGAGTCAAGCAAGCCCAATACGTTTTCTCCTAAGAGCACGCCAGCAAATAATAGCCCGACTAAACCGGGTAACTTTAATCGCTCAAAAATTGGCGGGACAGTTAACGAAACTAGCAGTAACAACGTAAAGCTGAAGAGCGGATTTGTAACTAGATATGCGAGCGATCCAGTAAGCATGCAAGTCCCAGTGTGGCACTGAAAAATAGGTAGTCTTTTAGTTTAGCTGAATTGTTTTCACTCCTTTCACTCCACAAGAATTTTGTCTTTGTTTGTTGTGGGTACTTTTTTGCTCCTTATTTTGCTTAAAACGCTAGAATCGAAATGATTTGTTACATTTACGGGAAAATTGAGCAATTATGGCTGCAAACGTAGAAATTTATACTTGGACTTACTGCCCTTTTTGTATTCGTGCGAAGCGTTTGCTGGATAGTAAGGGAGTGCAATACGAGGAATATTGTATTGATGGGGACAATCAAGCGCGCGAAAAAATGACGGAACGGACGGACGGTGCTAGCAGCCTACCTCAAGTTTTTATTAATGACCAGCATGTTGGTGGTTGTGATGATCTTCATGCGCTGGATGCTCAAGGGCGTTTGGAATCTTTGTTAGCAGAGGCGGCGTAGATTTTGCGTTTCGGCGATCGCCCTCAACTTTCAACTTTTAGAGAAAATATTATTTCACCTCTAAACTCACTGATCGATTTGGTGAGTTTTTTATTGCGAAGTTAAGGCGAAATATAAATGGGCTTTTTCGCTGTCTCGGCACTCAGCTCGGCGTGATTGGCTTGGAGATAATGCAGTGCTTGGGTGAAATATTTTTTCTGCTCGGTGTTGAAAATAGTTTGGTTTAGGTCTATTTTTTTCAGGCGATCGCCGACTCCTTGACGATAGGCTGTATTATCCACAAGCTTGATTGCCAACTTCACATAATCATTCGCATTCGTCGCAACTAATTCATTTAAACCAACCTGCCGCAACATCTGCGCACCAATACGATTAGCCCATTTTTTGCCCTCATAACCCACCGTCGGTTTACGCAAATACAAAGTATCGGCCAGCACGTTCGAGCCACCAAAAGGATAAGAATCTAAGCAAAGATCGCCTGCTTCCATCAACGCCATGTAATCCGCGTAAGGTTTACCCGGCACAACTTCAAAGGTGTCTGGTTCTAGGACAGCTTCCAAATCACGCACGAAGGGAATAAAGCCATTTTTGCGAAGCGAACTGCCAACAAAAAAGCGAAAAAAGATATCTTTGGCTGTTTTTTTCTGAATATAAGCGAGCAATTTGACGAGAGGCTCATTGATTTTTTGCGCGAGCCATGGGCAATTGACAATCACTTCTGGTCGGGATTTTTTCAGATGCTGGATCGCATAATCAGGACGGCTATGAATTGCGCCATTACCGGGTAGCAGTACCAGCCGTTCATCGTAATTTTTTGCGCTCAAATTAGGCAATTCGACGTCTGCACCGGAAACAACATAGTCAATCTGTGCCCCGAATGTGCTCGCCGGGTGGCCTGTTCCCGCGAGCTGAATCGGTGCAAGTCGTAGGTTTGAGAGCAAAATACTTTCTGGACTCATGCCGATATCGGGAAAATAAACGATACCAAAATCGTTGTGGCGAATAGGGTCAATATTCAGTGAACCTTCGATGATGTCGAGCTGAATCACTGTTTCAAAAAGGCTTTCGTCAGTGGTCTGGCTGCCACCCAGTTTGATTAGTGTGAGCTCGTAGTCTGTTTTTGCTGCGTCTAGAAATTCGGCAAGGGTGCGGTGAACGGAATGGTTTTTATGCCACAGAGCGGTAACAATGGCTAATTTTTGTGGGTTTGGTTGGTTTTGAATATTCGCATTTTGACAAAAAGCATTGTTTTGAATAGCTTTGTTAATACGCTGCTTGATCGGGCGATCGCCTTCATGATTAATGTAAGTTGCCCCAAAATAAACGTCGGCAATATTGGCAAATTCAACGAGTCTTTGGTCATCGTTATAGGCAATATGTTGTCGCAGATTTTTGCGCCCGATCGGACTCACTTGCGCAGAAAGATAAAGCTCGACGTAATAGGAATACCAGCGCGAAGAGAGAGAGGCATTCGTTTCAAAAAGCTGCAAATAGTCCAGTTCAATCGTGCAGCGGGGATTAAGCAGCGCCAAAATTTTGATGTAATTTTGTGGTTGTCGCTGGAGTAATTCTAAATAAAAATCGGTGGTGCGCTGGTAAGAAATTGCGGTGAGATTGGCAATGACTGGGTTGAGCTGGATAAATCTTAAAGCGTGGCGATCGCCGACGATATAGTCGGGCTGAGAAAATAAGTAGAGGAAATTTTTAATAAAAACATCGACAAAATATTGCAGTTCCGCCGTCGCCTCGACATAAAGAACCTGCTCGAAATGTCCTAATACTTCAATTAATAATTCGGAAAGCTCGTCATATTGACCCTCTAAATAGAGTCGTAAATAGCGATGAGGATTAAAAGTGGGCTGTTGTAGAGGCATCGAACTTAGGGGCATCCCAGACAAAATCAGTCTAATTTTAGCCCGCTTCTACAGCCTTGGATTCTTGTCGTAATTGTTTCGCAATATCAACGAGGGGAAACCCGCTAGGATAAACGCGATCTGTGCGAATACGCTCTAGTTCAGTAACTGGGATTTCGATGGTATATTCTTGGGCGATCGCCTGCACAATATTTCCCCGATCAATAATGCCTGCAACCGCTCCAGCTGGGGAAAGAACTGTAATAAAATTCTCTTCAATCTCTTCTAGCCGGCAAATGACCACCGCCAAATTCGTTTGTTGCGACACCGAGGGAATGTCCGTCAAAGGCGCAGCAATATCGATCAACTCCATGGTTTCCCACTGACTACGCTCGATAGATTGCAAAGCCGTCGGCCGAATTAAGCCCCGATAACGACCTTCCGAACTCGCATAAATAATTCTTTTTTTCTTGTCGAGATCCAAAACATACTGATCAGCAAATTCTCGGAGTGTTAAATGCGCATCAATCACCCGGAAATCTCGGCTCATGGTGTTTTCTACCGTTAGCGACATCAACACACTTTGTAAATCAGTCAACCGTTCATAAGCATTCGCATTGCGCAAAATAAACCAGCCGATCATTGCTGCCCACAAACCGCCAAACTCACCCGCTAAGATGACCGCCAACAGACCCAAAACGATGGCTGTTGTACCCAAAAACTTGCCACTCGCCGCCGCATACCGAATACCCTTAAAGCGATCGCCTGTAAATTTCCAAATAATCGCTTTAAATATTTGACCACCATCAAGCGGTAGCCCCGGAATCAAATTAAACAACGCCAAAACTAAATTAATTTGAGAAATATCTTGCGCAAAAAAGTGGAGCAAACTGGCTTCTGGAGTATAAGCACTGACAAGCCAACACAGCACGAACAGCAGCAAACTGACTAATGGCCCGGCGATCGCCACCGCAAAAGCTTCATAAGGCGTTTTCGACTCCCGCTCAATCGAAGCAATTCCACCAAACAAAAAAAGCGTAATCGACTTGACCTCAATACCCTGTGACTTCGCAACCAAACTATGGCCAAGCTCATGCAAAAGCACCGAAGTAAACAACAGCAAAGCCATGCCAAAGCCTGTCAGCCAAGCAACACTAGACGTCTGCGCCAAGCCTTGCACGATAGGACTATTCGCATCAAGAGCCGTAATTAAGATCAAGATTACAAACCAAGATCTGTCGATGTAAAGAGGGATGCCAAATAAAACCCCGAATTGCCAATTCTTTTGCATAACTTATGATCAATCGTTCAAAGTCAAGTTGCTACTGACATCATAACAATGATCAGAATCCCTCTCATCAAAAGAGTATTGCAAATTATAAAAACATCGTCTATATTAAAATACTGTTGACTTACCGGGGCGTAGCGCAGCTTGGTAGCGCACTACTTTGGGGTAGTAGGGGTCGTGGGTTCAAATCCCGCCGCTCCGATCAACAGAATTAGATGAATAAATAACCCCAAGAAAATGACTTTCAGAGAACTGAGGGTCTTTTTTATTTATTAAGCTCAACTTCTTGTAAATATTCCCAAAATTCTTTTTTGAGAGCCGTCTTTCAACAAATTTCATTCCTGCACTAAGGTCAAAACTCAAAGATAAAGATCAACAGTTGCAAAAGAATACTCAAGCAGAGGTGTGAGTATCACACGATAGTATTGTTTTACTAAGATATATTTGCCTGACAAGCTTCGACAAAGCGCAAGTCCTTTCGCAAAACTATCTTTTGGATAAATTGTTATTTCATTAACGACCGTACAACACTAGGTTGGGAGCGAGAATTTTTTGCGTATCATCATCTTTGCTGGCACGAAATTCACCGATTCCTAAGCATAAATCAGCGCTATTGTAGATGGAGATAGCTGTGTGCAGAGGCTCTGAAGGATCTGACCATGGCAACTTTTGGCCATAGCTCCAGCTTTGCTCTTGGGCTGCATCTAGGATGATTTTTGGTAGATGTTGTAAAGCTTGATTGGGTAACTGGCAGTGAAAAATAGCTTGATCAAGTTGGGTTTCGATAGTTTCTAAGGTGAGGCTTTGCTCTAATGAAAAACCGCCGCTGTGAGTGCGTACCAAACTAGATAATGTTGCGCCAGTACCGACTTTTTCGCCTAAGTCGCGGGCGATCGCCCGAATATAAGTCCCTTCACCACAACGAATGTTTAGCTCTAATTCGGGAAACTCTCCGTCCCGCCATGCCAAGACTTCTAGCCCATAAATATCAACTTGTCGGCTTGGCACATCGACTTTGATACCCTGTCTTGCCAAAGCATACAACCGTTGACCATCCTGCTGAATCGCGCTAAATGCTGGTGGAATTTGGGTAATTCGGCCCTGAAATTCTGGCAGATAAGCTGCAACTTGCTCGAGCGTCAAATGTGGACAAGCCTGAGTGGCGATCGCCTCACCCTCTAGATCATCCGTCGTGGTCTGCAAACCGAAGCGCACAACCGCACGATAAGCCTTCTGTTTCGGCAGATACTGCAATAGCCGCGTTGCTTTGCCTACCGCAATCGGCAAAACGCCCGTCGCTCGTGGGTCTAGCGTGCCACCATGGCCAATTTTTCTGAGTCCCAGTAGACGGCGCAATTTGCCAACACAATCATGAGATGTCCATCCCATCGGTTTATGTAAATTAATAAACCCCCATCCCTCAAAACTCTGGCGATCGCTGCCCATGATCTCGATCCTCCTTAATACCGCCTACCATTCATATCAGCTCAACCCAAGCTAAATCAATCATTTCCCCAATTCCCATTCACTTCCTTTTATCGTATTTTTATTGGCATGACAAAACGCTTCTTGCTATAATTTTAGATGTAACGAAATGTAAAGACGCATTTCTCAGAAAGTATAAAGTCGCAGAAAAGGAGATCCGTCCACCGTGGTAGACAATAAGCTAACCATCCTCGTGGTCGACGACGAGCTCGCTGTTCGCCGCATTCTCAAGACTCGTCTTGCTATGATCGGCTACGAAATCCTCACCGCTGCCGATGGCGACGAAGCCCTAGAAGTTTTTCGACAGACACGTCCAGACCTTGTAATTCTCGATGTCATGATGCCCAAGCGTGACGGTTATTACGTTTGCCAAGAGATCCGCAAAGAATCAGATACACCCATTATCATGTTGACTGCCCTTGGGGATGTCTCAGATCGCATCACTGGACTCCGCTTTGGAGCAGATGACTATCTTGTCAAACCTTTCTCCCCTAAAGAATTAGAAGCACGCATTCATTGCATTTTGCGACGCACCAAGAAGGAACCAACCCCAACTGAAGAAGCTGGAATTCTACGCACTGCTAATCTGACAATTGACACTAATCGCCGTAAAGTGTTGCAGAATGGGACGTCACTTAGACTGACTCATATTGAATTTGATTTATTACATCTACTCGTTAAGCAAGCAGGCGATCCCCTTAGCCGGACTGATATTTTGACGGCAATTTGGGGCTATGTGCCTCGCCGTCATAGTGATTTACGAGTTGTTGATGTTCATGTCTCGCGCCTACGCTCCAAAATTGAGAACGATCCTCGACAACCGGAATTTATCATCACTGAACGAGGTACAGGTTATCTCTTCCGCAAAATACCGACTCTTCATTCTTCGATTGCTGTTTAAGCACAATACTTTGGTGCATTTCGAAAATTGCTGATCACGATTCCTGTATGAATTGCTGGAATTAAACAATTGATCAGCTAAGAGGAGGCAAATTTTGATAAGGCTGGAAAGATGTACCGTTCCGTCCTTTCGCCTTTGCTTTGTAAAGAGCTTTGTCTGCACTAGAAATAAGTTCAACGGGGCTAAGTTGGGAATGGGCAAGCACGCTAGAAACGCCGCAGCTTACTGTGACATAAGGTTTTGTCGGTGACTGATCGTGGTTGAGATGCAATTCTTCCACTTTTTGGCAGATACGATTGGCGACGTGGCAAGCACCATCTTCTCCAGTATTCGGCAAAATAATTACAAATTCTTCTCCGCCATACCGCGCCATCAAATCACTAGTCCTGAGCGTTTCTTGGATACTGGCAACTACCTGCTGTAAACAGCGATCGCCCAACTGATGACCATAATGATCGTTATAAAGTTTGAAATGATCAATGTCGCACATGATCAATGAAATAGGCTGTTTTTCCCGCTCACATTTCCACCAAACCTGATACAAATATTCCTCGAAATAACGCCGATTCGCAATCTGTGTTAGGGCATCGAGCGTCGCTAACTTTTGCAATTCATGAGAATGGTAACTGCCCATAATCATCGCAGAGCCAGCAAAAGCCAAATACGCTGGTACAAGCGGCACCCACCAGCCTGCCAAAAATGAGCCATAGCCAAAACCAATTAAGGCGATCGCCCCAGTCCCCATCAAACTTAGTAGACAAAAGTTTTGTACTAAAAGCCGGCGGTTGAAAATCTCAAATTTCAATCCGTACCAGCGAGCCCCTGCGCCAACGACAGCCCAACCAAAGAGCCACAGCCATTCCGCTTCCTGAGACCAGACGAAAAACAGAGATCGGCCGTCTTTTGCTGCCCGAACTAGTTGGCTCACAGTATGAGCATGAACAAAAACCCCCGGCATAATTACCGCTTTTCCTTCCTCATCCAAAAAAGGAGTATGCAAAGAAGCACCATTCGAATCACTAATCGAGCCAATCAAGACAATGCGATTTTCTAAAATCGGCTGATTCACGTCTCGAACAAGTCGGGGTGGGATGTTTTCGTTCATCAGCTCACGAATCGAGATCGTATCAAACCCATAAGGCTCACTGCGATAATTAAGCAGCAACTGAAAACCACCATTATCAGTTCGGACATACCCCCCATCATTCTGAAACAACTGAGTAAAAAGTCCATCCCCTAAACGAAAATACTTACGCTCATCAAACGGTAAACGCCAGCGAGGTTCGTAGATTTTGGGTTCAATACCTTCTTTCTTCAAAAATCCAGTAGCAAGCTTTGTCGCTAAGCTTTCTTCTGTCTCACCAGCATTATTAGTAATCGTAATTATTGACCGACGAACTTTGCCATCTTGATCGACAATAATGTCAGAAAAACCTACTTGTTTTTGTTGCTCTAAAAGGCTTGGTGGTGCAACTTCGATTCCCACTGTCTTTTTCGCAGTAATTAAATTTGGCGTAGTCCGATAAATCTCTTCAAGCGCTTCAGCCCCTTCGCGAATTGGCAAATTTCGAAATAAATTAAGACCAATCATGCTTGGATTTTGCGCCTTAATCTGAATCAATAATTGTGCAAGAAGTTCATCAGAAATAGGCCACTCTCCCAACTCACGAATATCATTCTCGTTAATAGTCACAACGACTATATTCGGGTCTGTGACTTCATGGGGACGCCATCGAAAATACCGATCCCACAATAGCCATTCCACAGTTTGAAAAAGACCAGTGAGAGTCGCTAAAGCAACCAAGATAGAAACACCTGTTGCTACCTTGAAAATAGTTGGACTAGGATAAAACTTGCGAATTGCTCTGGGGGTCATAAATCGAAGCAAAGATAATGATCTCGATTTTTGCCGGAAAAATACAGCTATATAGTTTGAAAAAGTCTATTTCTGCCAGCAAAAACAAAAGCCGTATTTCACTCCAAAACTAGCTGCATAAAGGCTGTTAGTTAACCTGTCCCAATGAAATATCTTCTTCGTTAGCCTTGCAAGCTGACAAGCTCAGTAAGAGAACCGTCACGTATATTTCTAGGATCAGGTTGACCAGAACCATCTGATTTTATGGAGTCAGCCATTAGCGGCGATTGAAGCGAAACGCTTTCTGCTGATGTATTTTGTGGCAAACCTGTAATTCCAGTCAGAATCAGAAACACAGTAGAAATTTGGAGAAAAATAATCTGATGCAGCTTCATAATCTAAACACTCGGTAGAACACTCTAAATAACCATGACCCTGAGACCATAGTAGAAACTATTAGTACAATCGAAAACAGCTCTTTTACTGAAATCGTGTTTTATTTAGTGAATAGAGTGTCAGTGAATTTACGTATTCAGCTGCGATTTTGCACTTAAAGTTAATTCGGCACAAAAAATAAAGCTATTACGTAATCACTTGCTCAAGTGTTGTGAGGTTTAGTCGTTGCTAACCAGATTAATGAATGACATCTTTGTTTAAGTAAGCTTGTTAGTTTCATGTTCGTAGGTTACTGGCAACGCACGGGTGGTTCCGCTGACGGTACTCTCTGGTGAGTCTTTGTCATCGGAGATCAGAGGAGACTGAGCGAAAATTTCCGCTTGATCTACTATTGAGGCAAGTGGTTTAGCTGCTGAAATTTGAGCGAAATTTAAAATGCCGCAGGAGATACTAAGAGAAGCGGCCGTAGTTAATATTATTGTAAGTTTGGTCATGATCTGGACGCCTCAATGAAACGTGGTGGAAGGATGCTTAAATGCCGGTCAGGAGTTTGATCTTGTTCAATACTTCTGGTGTTGGAATCAACATTGGCATGAAATATTGTTTTGATCGAGAGATTGTTTAAGTGAAAAATACGGTGCTAGCAGGGATGCTCGTGTATTTCTGACTATTTCTATTGATACTATCTTTTCTTCTTACGTTTCACGATGGGATCAATCAGGAGATTTTGAAAGCTTTCTCGAAAAAAATTGAGGAGAGTTAGACGTAAGCCGGGTTCTGTTCTTTGACGTGCAAAGGGCAGTTATCTATCTGGGATGTCTGTTACCAGACACCTCTAGCGGTTCTCCTAAAACGGGATCGGGAAAAGACCAACCGTTTTCCCTCCGACCTTGCTCCCAACCGGGGTTTACCGAGCCAGCACCTCACGATACTGCTGGTGCGCTCTTACCGCACCTTTGCACCCTTACCGACTAATAAATAATCGGCGGTATTTTTCTGTGGCACTATCCTCACGCTCGCGCGCACTGGGCGTTATCCAGCAGGTTTGGTCTTTTGGGAGCCCGGACTTTCCTCGGATAAGATCCTTGTTTGGCCTTATCTGCAACTGCCGCGCTAACTCTCCGTCTTTTCAGTTTACGTAATCTCTGGTGCAACGCCTATGGGTAATGGCAAAAAATAATAGTTAATTAAGAAGTTGTGGGTGAATGTGTAGAAATTTATCGGCGTCGGTCTTGTAATTTTCTATATACGTCGCGGATATCGACGTTGTGGTGGGCGATCGCCACGAGAGAATGGTAAAGCAGGTCGGCAACTTCTCCGGCAATTTCGTCTTTGCTGTCGTCTTTGCAAGCCATCACAACTTCGGCGGCTTCTTCACCAATTTTTTTGAGGATCTTATTATCACCGCCTTCAAAGAGGCTACAGGTGTAAGAGCCGGGTTGGGGATTGTCGCGGCGATCGCAGATCACACTAAACACTTCGGACAAAGTATCGGCGGGAGGCGCAGATTTTGTGGTTTCAACTTGGTGAAAACAGCTCCGTTCGCCGGTATGGCAGGCAACATCACCCACTTGCTCAATGCTCATCAGAATGGCATCACTATCGCAGTCGTAGCGGAGCGATTGGATTTTTTGAATATGTCCGGAGGTTGCGCCTTTATGCCACAGTTCTTGACGGGAGCGGCTCCAGTACCATGCTTCGCCTGTTTCCATGCTTTTTTGGAGAGAGTCCTGATTCATCCACGCCAGCATCAGCACTGTGCCGTCGAGATAGTCTTGGGCGATCGCCGGTACGAGACCCTGCTCATTAAAACGAACTTTTTCTACCGGAATAGCACCAAGCAAACTCATGTTGATCATCTCCCAACTCTAATCAAATTTTTTGTAAAACGATTCATCAAAAACAAAAAGAAAGCCCAAGTAAATTGAGCTTTCCCAGTATAGACGGCAGGGATTATTTCCCAAATTTTGCCGAAAATTACGCTGTCGTTATGCTGTTGCTTCGACGGGACGTACGCTAACTTTACGGCGACCGCGCTTGTAATGACCGAATTCAACGATGCCGTCGATTAGTGCGAAAAGCGTGTCATCTTTACCGCGACCAACGTTGTCACCGGGGTGAACGCTAGTGCCGCGCTGACGAATTAAAATGCAGCCAGTGGTGACTGTTTGACCACCGTAACGCTTAACACCGAGGCGTTGTGCACGCGAGTCGCGACCGTTACGAGTACTACCTGTACCTTTCTTATGTGCCATGGTTTTATCTTCTGTTAATTAACTTAGGGTTATTTTATCAGCGAAATTTCTAGAAGGTGCTAGAAAAGTTGATGAATCATTTAGGCTTCGGCGGTCTCAGCAGTCTCTTCTGCTTTGAGAGTTTTGTCGCCAACTGAGATTGAATCAATCATAAAGCGTGTGAAATATTGACGGTGACCACGCTTCTTACGGGTCTTTTTCTTGGGAAGCATCTTGTAGACGAGGACTTTCTTGGCGCGGCGTTGATCGACGACTGTGCCTTCGACTGTTGCACCGTCAATGAAAGGTTGGCCGACTGTGATCTCGTCGCCGTCGCTGATGAGCAATACTTTGTCGATAGTGTATGTGTCGTCAATGTCAACGTCTATGCGTTCGATTTCGTAGTGGCGACCGGGCTCGACGCGGATTTGTTTGCCGCCGGTTTCAATAATTGCGTAGCTCATAAATATAGTTCTTTGTATAGTTTTGCCGTACAGGTAGCAGTCCCGGAGTGAATATTTAGGGAGTGCGTTTAATGTGTCACCTGATCCGAGCAGGATATGCAGACACAATCATTCAATATACTGGCTACTTTTCGGTTTCGTCAACTCTGGGCAGTTGGGGTAATGTTTTGACTGAGGCGATCGCCTGACAAATAACGGCGGCAGATTGGTTTAAGGCTGTTCGTTCATAGTCATCTAAGGCGGGTTCTAAAACTGTGACTGCGCCTGTTCGGCTGACAATGGTGGGGAGCGAAATAGCGAAGTTGTGCCAGCCGAAAATGCCTGTTTGCACGCGAGAAACGGTCAAAATGCGGCGATCGCCCCGCAGCAACCATTTAACGAGGGTGGCGGTTACTAAACCAATCGCGTGGTTTGTGGCCCCTTTTTTTTGAATAATTTGATACGCTGCTGTGCGTACAGCTTCGGTCACCTCTGCTTCTTTAGCTGTCGTCCAATTTTCCCAGTGACGGAGTAGTGTTCCGCCTAATCTTGCGCTTGACCAGAGGGCGACTTCAGAATCTCCGTGTTCACCAATAATTTGGGCATGAATGGAGCGGGGGTCTAGGTTAAGTTCTCGCCCTAATATTTGCCGCAGTCGGGCGGTATCGAGCATTGTGCCAGTACCGATGACGCGTTCTGGGGGTAAACCGGAGGCTTGCTGGAATGCGTAAGTTAAGACGTCTACAGGGTTACTGACAATGATTACTAAACCTTTGTAGTCGGTGAAATTGGCGGCGATCGCCTGCATAATTCCCACATTATCTTTAAGCAAATCAAGACGAGATTCATCCGCTTTGCCATTTCGTCCCGCCGTAATAATGACCAATTCCGTGGATAACATCGCCGCCAAATCTACAGCCCGCACCGTTGCCGACGGATAAAAAGACGAACCGTGCGCCAAATCCATCGCTTCACCGATCGCCCGCTGCTCATCTTTATCGTGGAGCAATAATTCTTTGGTCACGCCAGCCATTAATAAAGACACAGCAACGCTCGCACCTACGGAGCCAGTACCGATAATGCCAACGGAGGTTTCAGATACAGACATGGTTACCTCAAAAATACAGCTTACTTATTGAGCTTAAAACGGATTATTCAAAGTGAGGTTAAGGATTTTTCGATGCAGTCATTTAACCTGAATTCGGGAAGCAAGGTTTGAAATGATGACGCGGAGAGGGGAGGACGCGGAGAGGGGAGGACACGGAGAGGGGAGGACGCGGAGACGCGGTGATGGGGGGATTTTGTTTTAAGTGGAGATAGATTTTGATCGAAAAAATGTTTAGTTTCGTTTTGTCTCTTTGTCTCGTTATTTGGTTGTTGCGAAAAATCTGAGTATCTTTGTACGGTCGAGATGAATGGCGATCGCCTATATTTAGTCGCCAATTGATGCGGTGATTCCCTTACAAAATAACGTTTTGTGCCTACAGCGAATTTTTGAAGAGAGTGCTAGAATCTCGGCAATCAAATTTTTAAAGATACTCTAAATTTTTGACGCCATTTTAATTTTCAAGTATTTACCATGTTGCGACATTTCAGGGCTTCAGTTGGTATTTGGTTAACGTTGCCGCTGTTGTTGTTGCCAGTCGGTTGCGGCGTCGAAGAGCGGGGTAGTGCGCAACCCGGTGGGCGACCGAATCCAGAAGACTCGCCACCCCTTGTGGAAATTGCTACGGCAGCGTCACAAAATATGGCCAATAGTCCCAGCTATACGGGGACAACGATGCCTCTGAAAACGGTTGCGGTGCGATCGCGGGTCGAAGGGCAATTATTGAATTTGTCGGTGGATGTGGGTTCTCCGGTGGCAATGGGTCAAACGATCGCCCGCTTGGATCAAGATTTACTGATTTCTGCCTACAACGAGGCGATCGCCGAACTAGCATCACGAAAATTTGAGGTGAAAGAAGCAGAAGGGGAATTAGCGGAAGTGATGGCCCAAGTGGAGCAGGCTAAAGCTGAACTGAAACAAGCGACCGCAGATGCCGCGCGGTTTAAGGATTTGACGAGTTCTGGGGCTGTGTCAAAACAAACGGGTGAAGTAGCCGAGACCGCAAAAGTGACGGCGGCAAAAATTTTGCAAGCGACGCAACAGCAAGTAAATACGAGACAACAGGCGATCGCCGCTGCCCAAGGCCGGGTTGTGGCCCAACAGGCGATCGTCAATCAAACGACTGAACGGCTTAATTACACCAGTTTGAAAGCGCCGTTGACTGGCACTGTTTTGAGCAAAAGTATCGAAGCTGGAGACGTGGTGCAGCCGGGACAAGCGCTGCTAGAAATTGGCGATCTCAGCGGCATTCAGATCGAGATTCAAATTTCCGACCGGGAGCTAAATCAATTTTCTTTAGGGCAAAATGTCGGCGTAAATTTGGATGCTTTTCCTGACGACACTTTTCAGGGGACGGTAACCCGAATTTCTCCGGTGGCGGATGCGGCTGCGCGGTTAATTCCTATCGAAATTACGATTGCAAATGCTGGGAATAAAATTAGTAGCGGTTTGTTGGCGCGGGTTAGTGCGGCGATCGCCGGGCAAGCGATTACGGTTCCAGAAAGTGCGATTCAGCAGCAAAATAATCGCGATGTTATTTTCGTACCCAAAGCTCAGGGGGACGCCATCACGGTTGCCACTCGTCCGGTGGAAGTCGGAGAAAATGATAACGGTTTTGTCGAAATTTTATCCGGTTTAGATGCGGGTGAAGCCTATGTTCTGGAGAGCGATCGCCCCCTAGAAGCTGGGCAAACTGTCCGCAAAAGTTTATTGTCCGATTCCTAACCCCTCTAAGCCCAATACACCGGGATTTTTTGTATGACTGCCAAACCGAGAGCTAGTCTGAGTACCCTCGCTATTCGTCGTCACATCGGTACGCTAATGTTGGCGATCGCCGTAATTGCGACGGGCATTTATTCGTTATTTCAGATGCCAGTGGATTTGCTGCCGTCGATCTCCTATCCGCGTATCGGTTTGCGGGCAGATGCTCCCGGTGTTGTGCCAGAGGTGGCAGTTAATGAGGTGACGCGACCCCTCGAAGAAGCCCTCGCCGCGACGGAAGGGGTGACCCAAATTTTTTCCCAAACTCGCGAAGGACGCATTAGTATTGATCTTTTTTTCCAGCCGGGAGCCGATGTAGATCAGGCATTAAATGATGCCACTGCAACGTTGAACCGCGCGCGTAATGCGTTACCCGAAAGCATCGAGCAGCCGCGTTTGTTCAAATTTGACCCGTCGCAATTGCCTGTATACGAGTTAGCATTAACCTCTCGCATTTTGAAGCCTGTCGATTTACGCATTTTTGCTGATGATGAATTAGCGCGGGAATTGATCCGCGTGCCGGGAGTAGCGAATGTCGATGTGTCCGGCGGCGTGGAAGAGGAAATTCAGGTCAATCTTGATTTACAGCGATTGCAATCTTTTGGTCTGGATATTGCGGATGTGCTGAATGCGATTGGCGATCGCAATCAAGATACATCGGGCGGTCTATTGCGAGGGGGCGAGTCGGAATCTTTAACGCGGCTGATTGGGCAATTTCAAAATGCGGACGACCTGCGTAATTTGCCGATCCAAGTGGGCAGTGCTGAAAATCCCCAAACGATTAGGCTGAGTGATTTAGCCGTGATCAACGATGACATTGCAGAACAGCGCATTTTAGTCACGCTCAACGGTAGCCCCGCTGTGAAAATTAGTGTGCAAAAGCAGCCCGATGCCAACTCGGTCGCGGTGGTGGATGGGGTGAAAGCAAAGTTAGAAGATTTGCAAAACGGGGGCGCAATGCCTGCGGATTTAGAGATGACAGCCACCCTCGATGAGTCTATTTTCATTCGTAACTCAATCCAAAATGTCGCTGTGGCGGGTTTGAGTGGGGCAACTTTGGCAGCGATCGCCGTCTTCTTCTTTCTTGGTTCTCTGCGCCAAACCTTGATCATTGTGCTGGCAATTCCTTTGGC
>JBARRZ010000266.1:0-32208 GCA_049644465.1 Limnothrix sp. | reverse complement strand
GGAGCGTTTTTAATGTGGGCAAAAAATACTGCTTAACATCCTGCCGAAACTGACTCTGCCAAGTCCAATCCCAGCGTAAATAACGATAAAACAAACGCGGATGCGTCAAGACCGAGTGCCATCTCGCATTACGAATTTGGGGTAATTGTTTGACGCTGAGATTGCCTTGTTCAAGAATTTGCTCCCAAAAAGTGCGATTGAGATAGCTATAGCTTTGGTAATGGGTAATCAATTTCTCCGGTATCGCAGCATCTTGTGGCGAATCTGACCAAAGGATTTTATATAAACGGGCGATCGCCTGATGACCAATCTTTTCAAATATCGACGCACTCAGCGGTTGCATCGGTAGCGGTAACCTCGTCGCAATATATTCTCGCGTCCAAACCGGATGCAGATGATAAATTGGCCGCACCCGCAAAATCCCAAGTTTTTTACCATCAAAAGCCCACTCCATCGCTTGAGGACTGCTCTGTTGCTGCTCTAAGTGCCGACTGAGTTGCGCTGCTTCCCGCAGAATTTCAGCCGGTGGGATTTGATCCCTCGGTTCGCCAATCAGTTGGGGTGTTTCCAACCCATAATATTGCTGAAAAATACCGTCCCCAATCACCAACGGTGTAATCAAATCCTGCGCGACTTCCGTCAATGGCTCTTGCTTAAAGTAATGGGGCAACGGCGGGCGGCTGTAAGTGATGCCAGACCACAGAGTAATCGGCTGGGCTTGAATTAATAGCGCTTGCTGACCAATCGTTTCCGGCGAAAAGGCGCTCAACAAGGCTGATTCGAGGGCTGGGTAGCTAGTGAGATGCTCGATTGGGATATGGAAACGCTGGCTCGCCTCTTCGCTGGAAAGTCGCACCATATAGGGGCGATCGCCGTCCGGTTTCAAAAAAGTAAGTAAGCTGTGGAGATCATCGCCAGCTTCAAGGATCCAGCCGGGTAAAACAGGATAACCAAGCTGTTTTATTTCGCTTAAAATCGCCGCCTGTTGACCAACTTTTGCGGCTGATTGTGGTTGGTCTAATGTCCGAAAAGAATAGCCCGGTTTGAAAAGTGACCACTGTTCCCGGTTTTGGGGTTGTTTGCTACAAATCCAAGCCAACGTACCGCTGAGGGCGATCGCCGCCACCAAATAACCAGCTTGCGCACCATGCCGTACAACCAGCGCAAAAGTGATCAACACTAAAATTTCCCAGATGCCCCAGCGGATCTGCCGAAACAACGTCAGCCCGACAATACCAATCAAGCCAACCAATAGCGTAATTTGCCAATCGTGATAGAGCAGCCCGCCCAT
This sequence comes from Limnothrix sp., assembly GCA_049644465.1. Taxonomy (GTDB): domain Bacteria; phylum Cyanobacteriota; class Cyanobacteriia; order Cyanobacteriales; family MRBY01; genus MRBY01. Next base: position 30,917 of record JBARRZ010000266.1, on the reverse strand, counting down.
CACGGCAATCATCGCCCCATCCTGCCGCCGCCAATAGCGACCCATTACTAAAGCCAATAACGCCAGCAATTCCCACGGCGAAGTCTCCCGAAAAAAGAAACGAGCAAGGACAACGGCCCCTACCCCTTTCAAAAATTCTCCAATAAAACCAAGCCACTCACGTCGCTGTTGCGGTAGGCGATCGCCCGTTTTCGGCGCAAGCAAAGCTCCCACTAGGGGAGGCACGATCAAAATGAGCAAACAACCCCATACCTGTGTCAGTGTCATTGTGGCTTACTCTAAAAATGCTTGAATTTTCTGCACCACTGTCGCCAATACCGCAGGCTCCCGCACCAACGCAAAGCGCACATAGCCTTCGCCCGACTGCCCAAAACCCGACCCCGGCGACAAAGCGACTCCCGTTTTTTCCACCAGCTCGGTACAAAATGCTAAAGAAGTTCCCTGCCAACGACTCGGTAATTTCGCCCAAACATAAAGCGTCGCAGCGGGTAACGGCACATCCCAATCTGCTTGATTGAGCGCGGTCACTAACGCATCGCGACGGGCTTGATAGACAGCAATATTTTTTTCGATTGTCTTGTGGTCGTACTGTAATGCGGCGATCGCCCCAGAGAGAATTCCTTGATATTGATTGAAATCAACCACTGCTTTAATGCGCCGTAATGCCAAAATCAGCTCCCGATTTCCCACCGCAAACGCTACCCGAAAACCGCCCATATTAAACGATTTTGAAAATGTAAAAAATTCGATTGAGCAACTTTTCTCCGGATCAGCTTGCAAGACAGAGGGTGGCACAGCAGCTCCCGCAAAATACATTTCGTTGTAGGGAAAATCATGCACGAGGACAATCTCGTGGGTTTGGCAAAAGGCAACTGCTTGCTTAAAAAAATCGAGGCTCGCAATTCCTGTCGTCGGATTGTGGGGATAGCTGAGAATCATCATCCGACTTTTTTTGAGAATCTCTGCCGGAATCTGGTCAAATTGCGGTAAAAAATGGTGCTCCGCAAGTAACGGCATAAAGTGAATATCGCCACCGGCTAAGGCCACGCCCCCTGCATAAGAGGGATAACCCGGATCTGGTAATAACGCAACGTCACCCGCATCGATTAGAGCAAGGGGCAAATGGGCTGTACCTTCTTGGGAACCGATTAAGGCCAACACTTCTGTTTCTGGATCAACAGCAATTTTGTATTTTTTTTCATACCAGACGGCGATCGCCTCCCGATAAGCCTGCGTATTTCGATGCAGCACATAGCCGTGAGTTTCCGGGCGATCTAATGCTCGATGAATCTCGGCGATCGCCATGGGCGAAGCAGGCAAGTCCGACGAACCAAGCGACAAATCAATCAATTGTTGACCCGCCGCGATCGCCTGAGCTTTAGCACGATCCATATCTGCAAACACGTTTGCCGAGAGCCGCGTTAACCGCTGGGAGAAGTACATACAAAAATGGCTAACAAATATTAATTGTGTTTACAGTTGCCCTTCGACAAAATCCTTTAGAGCCGTCTTTGTAATCGCGCCCTCATAGCTAGCGACCACTGTTTTCCCTTTAAAAAATCGCAGGGCAGGCACGCCTTCGACACTATAAGTCGCGACAACTTCAGGGTTCGGATCAATTTCTAGCTTCACAACCTTCAGGCGATCGCCATATTCCTCTGCTGCCCACTTCACAGAAGGAGAAACAAGGCGACAAGGGCCGCACCAGCTTGCCCAAAAGTACACCAAAACATCCTGTTCAGCACTCAGCACCTCTGCTTCGAACTGAGCCTCAGTAATTTCTAAAACGCTGCCACTCACAAGCAATGAACTCCTTTGTCGATTACAAAAAGGGACGATTTTCTACGGTAACAGTTTTCGGCGATCGCTGGATCAAGCTCGTTATCAAGAGCAATAGATCTATAAAAAACGGGACAAGACACTCCGGAGAGCATCCCGTCCCATTCATCATGGATTACATTTGCTACGCTGGTTTTAGATCGCTTAGTTGCGTTCCGTGAACGACACAGATAACAGATATTACATATTTTTCATTTGAGCCCGTAACTCCTCTAATTCCGCATCTACCGCTGCAAAATCTTCTTCCGTTGCCGCTGGTGTATCCGTCGGCTCGTCGGTGATATCTTCCGTATCCGCACTACCCTCAAGTGCAGCTGTCGGTTTAGAGCCAGCCATCAACATCGCTAATTCGTCATCCACTGAACTTGATGATTCCAATTTTGCAAATTGCTGTTCAAGATCCGAGCTACCCAAAACATTAACTGTCTCAGACTGGGCTTCTAGCTCCATAATCTTGTCTTCCATTTTCTCGAAAGCACCCATCGCACTGCTGGTGTCGATGTTGTTCATCGTGCTTTGGAGCTGGACATTCGCTTTAGCGGCATTGGCGCGCGCTTTGAGCATATCCTTTTTGGTTTTGGCTTCTTGGATTTTGCTTTCTAACGCCATCAAGTTTGCCTTGAGCACTTTGACTTGCTCGTTTTGCTGGCCTAACTGTTGCTCTAAGACTCCGGCAGTATCAGAGAATGTCTTTTTACGGACAAGGGCTTCTCTGGCGAGCGTTTCGTCATTTTTGGAGACGGCTAATTCGGCGCGTTTTTGCCAGTTGCCAGCTTCAATCTTGTTTTTCTGATACTGTTGCTCTGTTTTCTTCTGAGCGGCGATCGCCCGGGCGACAGACTGGCGCAATTGCACCAAGCTTTCCCCCATGTCGGCGACGGCTTGTTCTAAAACTTTTTCTGGGTCTTCAGCCTTGCTAACCATATCGTTAAGATTGGCTCTGACCACACGACCAAGACGATCTAGAAATCCCATGATGCTTTATCTCTAAACTGAATTTAGGGCAATTTTTAGTATGACTTATTCTAGTAACCTAGTAAGCTCATTTTTTACATTCTAATCATTCCGACGCTTTTGTACTGTGATCAGGGGCAAAGATAGATATTTTTTTATTGGCTTGGATTTTTGTGGTGATGATGGTTCAAAGCAGAATCCAAGTTCAGATTGGCACTAAATACGCAAATGCTTTTACTTCGATCGAGCTGTAATTTTGGCTAAATTTTCAGCTTCAAGAATTGCGCTAAAACCACGTTTTGATTTTACTCAGCAGCATGACGCCAGTTTGGGTATTTTTGCCATGGGGAGGAATGGTCATTTTTGGCGGATTTGTTGTCTTGGCACGAATCTCGTCGTCATCGTTATCAAAGCAGTCGAGCCATTGCAGTAGTTCGGGATCTTTGGTGTAGCCGCGAATTTCGACACAGCTAAAAAACGGCGAGCGAATTTTGGCGATTAATCTCGTCGCTAAGGTTACAGCTGCAATGGCTTCTGGGGACTCTTCGCCGTAAATATTTACTTTGAGACAACTGTCTTTGATGGTGACTTTGCTTGACCAATATTTATGACTAAGGGCTTCGTCAATTAGCACGGCGATCGCCTCACAATCCCCTTGACGAGCGAGCTTTTTGAGACCATTAGGATTGACAGAGAGATCTTTGAGCTGGGGCGCTTGTTCATTCAGCACGAAACAATCATGCCAGCCGAAAAGTGATTGACCTTTGCAGCGTCCATACACACGCACGAGCCTTACTCCTTCGATATCGAGTCGCTTTAAACCGGCTCGAATAAAATTCACAAGGGTCGCTTGACGAGGCATCTGCTCTGCTTCGAGACAAATTTGCAGATAGCCTAATTCGTATTTCACCACTGCAAAAATTCCCTTCGGATGCAGGTTGCGATTAATTAATGTGGCGATCGCCTCAGTTTCACCCTGACGAGCCAGTTCTAAAAAGTGTCGCCTAGCCATAATTTCGCTTCGTTGCGCAAACAATTAACAATTAACTCTTATTTCAACCTTCAACAGATCAAAAGACTTTCCAGAAAATAAAGCCGGATTTCCTTGCCTAAGTAATCATAAAAACAAGCCTCTCAAAAAGTCCATCATACCTAAGGGAGAGAAAAAACTCTCAAATCAAAATAGTAGATATTTCCGTTTCCTAATGACTTATTTACCTCGCATTCAACTAAGCTATTCTATTTATATTATTCCCAGTTACACAGACAGAAGATTCTGTGTTAAATCACAAACAAAGTTAAGAAACAGAAACATTTGTTCTTTCAAGCTTTTTAAACTACAAATCTAAACCTGACAAATAATTGAGTTGCATACAAGTGCAAATCTAAAGTAAATATTAAAAGTAATATTCTAATTGCATAATTTTCTGCAAAAATTCGCTTTTACAATCACTGACTAATTCAATACTCAAATTCTTATGTTTTCCCGCCCAACCCCTCTCCCTACCGAACCCGGCCAAGAATCTGTTTGGGATTATCCTCGGCCTCCTCGCTTAGAGCACTGTACTAAACCGATTCAAATTATTTTTAATGGTGTGGCGATCGCCGCGACCGATCACAGTTACCGCGTTCTCGAAACAAGTCATCCGCCCGTTTACTATTTACCACCAGAAAGTATTCAACAACAATTTCTCCAGCAAGCCTCAGGTCAATCCTTCTGTGAATGGAAAGGTTTAGCTGGGTATTTTGACCTTGTAGTGAATGACAAAACTGCTCCGAAAGTTGCATGGTATTATTCTGAACCAACTCCCGCATTTAGCGATATCAAAAATTACGTAGCCTTTTATGCTCAGCCCATGGATGCTTGCTACGTTGATGGCGAACAGGTGATACCGCAACCCGGCGGCTTTTATGGTGGCTGGATTACTTCCGATATTGTTGGCCCTTTCAAAGGCGAACCGGGCAGTTTTGGGTGGTAAAAAAACGGAGAATTAACTGTTCTAATTAATGAGTTGCTTTTTCCTAGCTCAGTCTCTGTTTTTGAAGATCACTTTCTAAATTACAGACCCTTCTTTTCGCACAAAAATCTAGTTTGGACTAGGCTCATCTAATTTAGTAATTTCGAATCAATTGCGTAAAGTGACGTTATCATTGGAACAAATATTTCACCTATACGTACATATATCGGAAAAAGCTTACTGATTTTTTCTTGAAATAGCATCTGACCTACTCATCGCTAAGCGAAACTGATCGGAGAATTATGCACCGAGAGGATCTGTCACTTCTACTCATTGAAGATAATTTGGCTGAGGCTGAGTTGTTACATGAATTGCTGCTGGAATTGCAGACAACGAGTTGTGACATTGTGCATAATCTTCGTTTGACGGATGGATTATTGAGTCTCAAAGCTCATGATTTTGATATTGTTTTGTTAGACCTTAGTTTGCCGGATAGTCAGGGTCTTAGTTCTCTATCAACTTTGATGGCTGAAGCACCAAATATACCGATTGTTGTTTTGACGAATACGAATGATACTGAATTGGCTCTAGAGGCTGTTCATCGAGGTGCTCAGGATTATTTAATCAAAAAAGATATTGCGCTTGATGAGGCATTGCTGTGGCGTTCAATTCTCTACGCGATTGAGCGAAAAAGAAACCAGAAGGCTCTAAAAATGGCAAATGAACTACTTCGTAGAGAGATGGATGTGCGGGAATTGGTTCAGCAAAAATTGCGGCATTCCAATCAGGAGTTGGAGCAGTTTGCTTATGTCGCCTCTCACGATATGAAGCAGCCGCTAGCGAGTATTTATTCTTGGTCTCAGCTGCTGGATGTGCGTTACGGCGATCGCCTTGACCAAAAAGGTCATGAATATATTGAGGCGATGCAAGAATCGGTCAGACAAATGACTCAGCTTATTGATGATCTACTGACCTATTCACGTGTTGATCGTGCGGGTACGACGTTTGTGGAAGTCAATTGCGACATTATTGCCCACCAAGTGGTGAATCGTCTTGATGCGGCGATCGCCCAAAAACAAGCAACAGTGACTCTCAACCCACTGCCCAGCGTCTACGGTAACCCCCTACAACTCGGACAACTTTTTCAGAATCTCATCGAAAACGCCATCAAATATAGTGCAGGCGATCGCACACCCCACATCGAGATCCAAGCCGTACAGAGTCAAGACGCCGAACAATGGATTTTTAGCTGCCGCGATAACGGCATCGGCATCGAAACCGAATACTTCGACCAAATCTTTTACGCCTTCAAAAGACTACATTCCCAATTGGAATACACAGGCACCGGCATCGGACTTGCCGTCTGCAAAAAAATCGTCCAGCGCCATGGCGGTGAAATTTGGCTCGAATCAAACTACGGCACAGGCTCAACCTTCTATTTTTCATTACCAGCTATCCCCTCAAAAATCTAATTTTTCTTACCTAACCCCGTAAAGATCAACCCAATAGGTGATCTCGATCTCCACCCAAAATTCATACCTTTGCTACATTGAGGGCATCTGTATTTGATATAAAAAAAGACAACGTATCAAAACAGACCAAATCAATCCATTTGGTGCAACTAGGGGAGGTTCCCGTGAGTTTTGAAAGTGACCATCAGCAATGTCTAGAAAAACTCATCTGGGCGATGAAAGAACTTCAGATTGACTTTGAGATGGCTCAAATCAATAAAATCGCCAATCTGATCGTCCAAACCATGACCGGACGCTGGCGTTCATTTCACACCCCAGAGCACATCTTTGAAGTCGGCGGCTCAGACAATGCCATCGAATTACTTGCCGCGCTTTTTCATGACGTCGTTTATGTCCAAGTAGACACTAGCGTCAACTTTAACCTGAGCTTTTACATCGCACCATTCGTCAAAGAAGTACGCGAACACCTCTTCATTCGTGACGAAGACGAATTACCTAACGATCCAATTTTAAAAATTATTTTGGATGTTTTTGGCTTTACTCCCGGTCAACCTCTATCTTCGTTTAGCGGTCAAAACGAATTTTTGAGCGCAGTGGTTGGCGCAAAAGTTTTAGATCCATTTCTGTCACTAAAGCAGCTCGTCGAAATTATTTGCTGCATTGAAGCAACCATTCCCTTTCGTCCCGATAACGAACAAGGCGTTAGTGCAGCAGAAATTTTGTTTAGCCGCTTAGAATCTGTCAACGAAAAATACAATGTTGATATGTCCGAAGAGGTAATGGTCGATACGATTAGACGTGCTGTTCGTCTGTCCAATCGCGATGTCGGCAGCTTCGCCAATCCCAGTCCAGCGCGTTTCCTCGACGGAACATGGAGTTTGCTACCGGAGACGAACCACAATTTACATAACAGTTCTTCCTACACCGTTGCAGAATATCGCCAAGCGCTGCAAAAAATGGAAGGGTTTATGAACTTCTTGAAGCCGGAAATCATTTTCCAAGAGTTTCGCGGGGAACCTGATCGAGCGACTTACGAAAGCCTGATTGATCAGTCGGCCCACAATCTCCACGTCGGACGTTTGTATCTCGGTAGCAAACTATTTACGATTGGTTTTCTTGAAGCCATTTCTCGTCGGCTTGGTCGTGATATTCCCGTTTCGAGCATGATGGGTGAGTTGCCATCTAAAGGAGAATATGATGTTCAGTCGAAATTGATTGACTATATTCCTGAAATAGAGAGCGCTTTTCCCCTGAAGGATGAAGTGGAGAAAGAAGTTTTAGATCTATTAGAAAAAGGTCGTTATCAAAGTGCGACTTACGATCTAAAGAATTCGCCTCTAGCAACTTATATCGTGAAATCGATTGGTTTTGATGCTGTACGAGAACAGTGCGATCGCTCTAAATTATTTTTTCGTGGGGAGTTATCTCAAGAGAAGTTCTTAGAGGGCATTAATCCTGAAATCACTCTCACCGTACTCAAAGGCATTACGAAACTATTTGAACAACGCCAAGCTTCTCTACTCAAAATTATGCCTGTCGTTTCTGTCTAAATCTCAATTTCCAGCAACTTAAAGTGGCAGACCTTCTGGTGTGATCGAGTTACAATATTCTCACTTAGAATTATTGTTCTCAATCTATACATTTGCCGTGACTATCTCCCCGATCTCGCCTGCAACTCTAACTTTTGATGCTAATCAGCCTGATGCGCTTGGTCGCTTTGGCAAGTATGGCGGTAAGTATGTTCCAGAAACGCTAATGCCTGCTTTGGCTGAACTGGAATCTGCTTACGCTCAATATCGCAATGAGCCTGAGTTTAAGGCGGAGTTGGAAGGGCTTTTAAAGGATTATGTGGGTCGCCCAAGTCCTTTGTATTTTGCTGAACGACTAACGGAACGCTACGCTCGTCCTGATGGTTCTGGCCCCCAGATTTACTTGAAGCGTGAAGACCTTAATCACACTGGTGCTCATAAAATCAACAATGCGATCGCCCAAGCTTTGTTAGCGAAGCGAATGGGTAAAAAGCGAATTATTGCGGAGACTGGTGCAGGTCAGCATGGCGTGGCAACAGCAACCGTTTGTGCGCGTTTTGGGATGGAGTGCATCATTTACATGGGTGTGCAGGATATGGAGCGGCAAGCTTTAAACGTTTTTCGGATGAAGCTCCTTGGCGCAACCGTGCAACCGGTCGAAGCAGGCACTGGAACTTTAAAGGACGCAACTTCTGAAGCGATCCGTGATTGGGTCACCAATGTTGAAAGCACTCACTATATTCTCGGTTCTGTGGCAGGGCCTCATCCATATCCGATGATGGTACGAGATTTTCATGCAATTATCGGTGAAGAAACTCGCGGGCAGTGTGAAGAGAAATGGGGTGGTTTACCAGATATTTTAGTTGCTTGTGTCGGTGGCGGTTCTAATGCAATGGGGCTATTTCATGAATTCGTAAAAGATAAGTCAGTGCGTTTAATCGGCGTTGAGGCGGAAGGTTCTGGAGTAGCAAGTGGTCATCATGCAGCGACTTTGACCCAAGGAAAACCCGGTGTTTTGCATGGCGCAATGAGTTATTTATTGCAAGATACGGAAGGTCAAGTGGTTGAGGCTCATTCCATCAGTGCGGGTTTGGACTATCCCGGTGTTGGCCCCGAGCACAGTTATCTCAAAGATACGAGTCGTGCGGAATATTACAGTGTGACAGATGCGGATGCGGTGCAGGCTTTCCGCCGTGTGTCTGAGATGGAAGGTATTATTCCGGCTTTGGAAACATCTCACGCTTTTGCTTATTTAGAGACGCTTTGTCCGCAACTAGAAGGCAATCCTCGCATTATCATCAACAGTTCTGGTCGCGGTGACAAAGATGTCCAGACGGTTGCGAAGTATCTTGATAAAAATGGCTGGGATTAATTTCAAGTAAAAACAAAACTTTGTTATTGCGGCGATCGCCTCTCTTATTTTTTACAGAGAATAAGGCGATCGCCTTTTTATTGACACATTAGCTATTAGCCTCAGCAAAAGTAACGCGTTTATACAAGTCTTTAAACGTAATTTCAAAATCAATCGACTCAAAGGTCAAAACTTTATCTGCACCATGGTGATCTGCCAACAGCCAGCGTCCATCCTCGCGTTTTGTCCATTGGGTCACACTGTAGTTTTTCTGATCAACCAAAATGTATTCTTCAAATTCTGGAATCGAGCGATAGAAATCAAACTTATTAGACTTGTCGTAGCTTTCTGTGGAGGCAGAAGTAACTTCGATGATCAAACAAGGATTCGTCAGCATCATTTGCTTATTATCTGCATAAACCGGCTCTCCCCTCACGACCGTCATATCCGGGTAGGTGTAATGCTTTTTGGCCGGAATCCATAAGCGCATATCGCTCATAAAAACTTCGTACTGTTGCTCTGCAATTTCCAAGGGCAATAGACGACACAGATTTAAAACAAGTTTGTTGTGGTTTGCGCTCGCCCCTGCCATTGGCACAATTTCTCCATCAAAAAATTCACTTTTAAATTCAGCCTGAGCTTCAAGCTCCAAATACTCAGCGGCCGTATACTTTTTCTGTTTGACTGGAGTCGCAACCATTTTTGATTCTCCGCAGTTCAAAAACAAAACTTCTGCACAATGCTATTTTAATCAGCTTTTCGCTAACTTGATTTCCGAAGGTCACCAATGGATCTGGCTCAAAATATAACGTAGGCGATCGTAATCGTCTTTTAACAAAGTACTGATCATTCGCCCAACTTTCACGAGCCATTCTCGATCTGCTTTTCTCAGTTGGTAAACCTCGCGCACCGAGGCCGCGATGAGAGATTCTGGCGGAACCCAATTAACTTGTAAAAGAATACGTAAAAATTCGAGCGTATCGGTGAAGTGAATAATTTCTTCTGTTTCGCAACGATAAACCGATTGATGAATCTGGGGCGGACGGGGTGGCAAATACTGAAAAACTTTGCCTCGTTTACCGTTGCGTCTCGCTGGCGGTGTTTCAAACCCGACGATCGCCGCCCGAAATTCTGTCTTCAACATCGCGAAAATCTGCGGTTGCTGTTCCCGCAATTCTTCCAAACTCATGCCCAAGGCCCGCGCCCGATGCACAGAGTCAATGGGCGAAGTCGTCACGTGAGTCACAATGCCATAAACCGTATTGCCGGACTCTTCATCATAAGCTTTGACCCAGCTCCCGAAAGGCGGCATCACCGGAAAGCTCAAGTCTTCAGGATCTAAGCATTGGGCCGTAAATTCTGTGGTGGTCGTCTCGATAACCTCGGCGATGTGATCTGGGTGGCGATCGCCGAGACTAAATTGGGGTAGAGGCAAGCGCATGGAAAGTCCTAATTATTTCGCTTCTTCGAGTTCCGCAAGATTGAATGTGATCAACTTATCCCAATTGCCACCTTCAAACAAAACTGCCGCTCTGCCATCACTGACTCGCTGCACCAGACCCTTAAAACGGTAAAAAGTATCATCAGCGTTGATAACGCGCACTGTGCTGCCGGGGAGAATCATTTTTTTGCTTAGCCTTAACTAAAAAACATTTCCCTATGATAGCTGGAGTGATGAATTACGTTTGGATCAAAATTGCTAAGTCTCAGTTTTAAACGAAATTCACTCACTAGCCATACCAAATCTTTCCCTATATCTATTCATCAATCAAACAGCGCCGAGGATATCTTCTCGATTTTCGAGCGACTCTGGAAAATACAGTTCACAAATGTCTTCTGGTAGCTCATTCAGGACAAATTGTCGCCCCTGCTGAATCCAATATTCCACATCGTTAGAAGTCAGATTTTCCCCTTCTGCTTGCAAATATGCCGAAATTCGAGTGGGACTCCAGTGAAAGTTATCCGCCATCACCAAAATCAAACGCGCCAAAGGTGGAATTAATTCTAGAGCCTGCTCCAAATAGCACCAGAGAGGCGGTGTCGCCTGTTTAATGTCGTAATTAATTGATTCGACGGCGGGCATATTCGTGCCATTAATGCACATCGCCGTCGTGTTAATCAGCCAGTTTTGCAGAGAGCCGCCGCTATTTTCCTCATTCTGCAAGTTCAGCCCGCGCATTTCGTGAAATATGTGTCGCCATGTCAGTGCAAAAACATAATCTGCTTGCACCGGCGATCGCGCAGAATTCCCAATCAACGAATAAATGACGGGAGCATAACGGCAAAAAATCCCAGCAAAATACTTACCCTGTTCCGGATAACGCTGGAAAAGATCGAGCAGATCCAAATCGCTATAATGGTTGAGGGACTGAATCAGTGGATGATTTGCTTCGGGAAAACTCGGAATCTGAATCATATCCTGCAATAATGCCTACAAAGTCACCTAAACAGTCTATTTCGTCTTCAATCATAATCGATTTATTCCTCAATGTTTGATCTTATGATCGCCGCACCTTTTACTCTCACTCACTTTTATCTCGGTGCATTTTTCCCCGCCCTTGATAGTTTGTTTTCCACCCAAGGCATCATGGTCATGCTGCTCTGTGCCTATGGCGTAGCGATGTGGATGTTCCTGACGAGTGCGCCAAAAGTCTACACAATTATGGTGTCGGATCTAGATGTGGCCAAGGGATTTTATGAAGGAATTTTGCAATTACCGACGGCTGATGTGCCGCTGCATTATTACTACAATTACGAACAAACGTTAGGGACGGCAGGTCTCGATCCGCTGTACATGGGCGCAAGTCCAACGGCAATGGGTACAAGCGCGAGCGCTCTCCAAGGCACTGAAGGACTATGGTATCAGCTCAAAAAAGATACGCAACTTCATGTTGTGACCGGGGCGAGTTTGGGCAAAAAAAATCACCACCGCCATGTTTGTTTTGATAAGGAATGTTTAGAGTCGGTGCTGTTGCGCATTCAGTCTCGTCGCTTGAAATATAAGATTCGTCAGGAAAAACCGCTCAATTTTTTAGTAAAAGATTGGGAAGATCGTGTGATTGAGATGGTCGAAGTTGCTAATTAGAAGCAGTTTTTTGGCAAGTTAATTATTGAATAAGATCTAATGCTTGCTCAAGTAGGTTTGGAGCTTCGTTGTTAAGCCAGCGGATTTCTGGTACGGCGCGGAACCATGTACGTTGACGCTTTGCGAATTGGCGCGTGTGTAATACAGTTTCGGCGATCGCCCCTTTTAGCGGGACATTTCCTTGTACATATTCCCGAAATTCTGCATAACCAAGGGTATTGAGCAGCGGTAAATCCCAACCATATTTTTCACCTAATTGCTTTACTTCAGCAACAAAACCAATCTCGACCATTTGTTCTGTACGGCGGCGGATACGAGTCTCAAGCCGATCCAGCTCACAATCTAAACCAATTTGCAAAATTGGATAAGCCGGCGGATTTTCACCTTGTAACTCGGTGATCGGTTTGCCCGTCACGTAGAACACTTCGAGCGCGCGAAGGGTACGCACTTGATCGTTGGGGTGAATTTTTTCGCAAGCTTTGGGATCTAGTTGCCGCAAAAGCTGATAGCTGTATTTTTGCCCTAGGTTGATAAATTGTTGTCGCAGTTCTGGTTGGGGAGATACGCGAGGGATTTTTAGTCCTTTGGTAATGGCCTTGATGTAGAGTCCCGTGCCGCCGACCAACAAGATGGGCCGATTTTGTTGTTGAAATTTGTCGATTAACTCTGTGGCTTGGGTCTGATACTCCGCAAGGGTTAAGGTGTGAGTCGGTTCGCAAGTCCCAATCAGATAATGGGGAACTTGAGCTAATTCATTTGGTGTTGGTTTTGCGGTGCCGATATCGAAATCTCGATAAATTTGGCGAGAATCAGCGCTAATAATCACGGCATCTAACGTTTTCGCGAGCTGGATGGCTAATCCTGACTTTCCCGTCGCGGTTGCACCACAAATAACGATGAGAGGAACAGTCATAGGATCAGGGGATCAGCACGCCTTGCAGGAGTTGTTCGAGCTGTCCACTCAGGCGATCGCGATCTTGAAATTTGTCAATACGTTCTACGATTTCACCATGATGAAACAGGATCAAAGTGGGTAATGCTTTGAGGCGATAAGTATTGGCGAGCTTGAGATTATCGTCGGCGTTGACATCGACAAGCAAAAATTGTCCATCCCATTCCTGTTGCACTTTCACTAAGAATGGATGCAGCAGATGACATAGTCCGCACCAAGGAGCCCAAAAGTTTACCAGTACCGGTTTTTCGGCTTCTAAAACAGTTTGATTGAAATTTTCCTCGGTGATTGATAGAACCATAACGTCCGTTCTTTTCGCCCACGATTTCATGATCTCTTGGTTTCCTATCTTACCTGTATCGGTCGTGTGGGATCATAATTTTTTCCTTTACCAAGGCACTTTGGCGGTCATTACCATCAACCAAGGGTGACCCCACCATAGCAAGGCAATGAATCCGGTGACACCAAGGTAAGCTGGTTTCAAAAATTCACCGAGTTTGAGGCTTTGTTTCCCTTGTAAAATAGCGATAAAAGGAATGACTGATGTGCGTTCTTTCACGGCAAGGAAGGTTTCGCCGTAGCGAGATTCTAGGCGGCGATCGCCATGCCAGACTGCAAACAAGTGATGCGCCACCAAACCAACCGAAGTCAGCAACATAAACGAACTACCCACCCAGAGCAAATGCCCAATACACCAAATCACCTGACCCACCATCTGCGGGTGGCGGGTAATGCGGGTAATGCCCTTTTCGTAAAGATGGACTTGAGGCTTTTGCACCGCTGCAATCTCTAGCAAGTTAAACGTTGAGGGATACAGGAAGAAGAAGGAAATCGCCGAAAGCCACCAGACCGTTGGTTGTACCCACGGTTCCCCTTGCAATCGCCAAAGTACTGCACCGTCGTAGCGATGATTGAAAAAATAAATAATTAGACCAGTCGCAAAGGGAATGCTGACCAGCGCGAATAACACTCGATAGAGCCGCGAACCAATCTTTTTTTCGCCCCACGGACGTAATGCCGCTAACCCGCTGTGGGCGATCGCAAACCCAACCAATAACCCCAGCATCACCCAGTGACTTGTCGAAAACCAGCTCAAATCCGCCATAATTCAGCCAATAGAAGTATTTTGTTTGAAATTAGTACAGGCTATATTATCCATCAAAAGAGATACGATCCCCTTATTATGCTACTGTCGATCATGAATCCAGCATCGATCCCTCTTTTTACCCTTTTCACTGAGGCTGTATGTCTGACATCCCGTTTACTTTGGATCAACTCCGCATTCTGAAAGCAATTTCCACCGAAGGAAGTTTTAAGCGCGCTGCGGACAGCCTCTACGTGTCCCAACCAGCAGTCAGCTTACAAGTTCAGAATCTGGAAAAGCAACTGAGCGTACCGCTTTTTGACCGGGGTGGCAGAAGAGCACAACTCACAGAAGCCGGGTATTTGCTCCTAGATTATGGCGAAAAAATCATTACCCTTTGCCAAGAAACCTGTCGGGCGATCGAAGATTTACAAAATTTGCAAGGCGGAACCCTAATCGTTGGTGCTTCCCAGACCACTGGTACGTATCTAATTCCTAAAATGATCGGCCTGTTTCGACAGAAATATCCCGACGTAGCAGTTCAGTTACAAGTCCATTCCACACGGCGCACTTCTTGGGGTGTAGCAAACGGCCAAGTCGATCTCGCGATCATCGGTGGTGAAGTGCCATCAGAGCTGCAAGATACATTGAAAATTGTGCCCTACGCTGAAGACGAGTTGGCGTTAATTCTGCCAGTGAATCACCCGTTGGCGAAAGCAGAAGCGATTCATCGGGACGACCTTTATAAGCTCAAATTTATTGCTTTAGATTCTCAGTCAACGATTCGTAAAGTGATTGACCAAGTTCTGACTCGTTGCGACATCGACACCAAACGTTTGCGCATCGAAATGGAATTAAATTCTATTGAAGCGATCAAAAATGCGGTGCAATCCGGTTTAGGTGCATCTTTTGTTTCGGTGACGGCGATCGAAAAAGAATTACGGATGGGTGCTCTACATCGGGCGCACATTGATGAAGTAGAAGTCCGTCGTATTTTGAGTGTTATTGTCAATCCAAATCGCTATCGTTCTAAGGCAGCAGAGGCATTTTGCCAAGAAGTGTTGCCCCATTTTGCGAATCAACTGAAGAAATTTGATCTGTCGGAATTGATGCCTGCGGTTGCGGAAGCGGAGACTAAGCCTCGTTCTAACAGCAGAAATGCGCACTAATATCTTGATGAGCAGTAGTTCTGAACATTGGACGCCGATTGAGTAATATCCTGACTCGTCGCATCATTCTTAATTTACGAAATTAGCTAATTTTGATTTATTCGCGCACAAGATAGTGATACGGATAGCGACGCGGGACACCGGGCTCTGTTGCTAGTTCAAAATTGACAATATCCCACTTATCTGGGCGATCGCCTGACTCACTAAAAGACACAGGCAAACCATACAGATGCGCCACCGTAGAATTGAGCGAATGATGATTATCGGTATTCTCTGCTGGACGATGCAACGCGGATCTAAACTCTAAAGCTCGACTGACAAGGGATTGGTAACGGTGGGCAATTGTGATTTTTGTGGCGCGAAAGCCTTTTGTGTAGAGTTGATCTAAGGCTTCATGAATCTCAAAGCGGATGCCATCGGGGTGAGTGTGCTGGCGATACCAAGTATCTTCCCAACGTTTCCAGTGGCGTTTTGATTGTAAATGTACGAGTTCTTCGGTATCTGGATTTGCCTCAAACGGGCCATGGCGATCGCAGAGATAGCTATCAGTGAGCGTTAATGCCGAAATCGTTTGACGGCAGTGTGGACAGACAATTTCTGCACCGAATATAGGGTAATGTAAGCTTGATTCCATCGCACTCTCATTTATACAGAAATGCTGTATCGCCTGCGAACTATGAGTTTATTATATCGGAGATTTTTCGTTCGTTTTAGTTAATCATGAGCATCAACGACCAAAATCTGTCTAGCTACGACTATATTTTACCGCCGGAGCGGATTGCCCAAACGCCGGTGACACCGAGGGATCAGTCTCGTTTGTTGGTCTTAGATTCGCCTACGACGCATCAGCATCAACATTTCTATCAGTTGACTGAGTGGCTACAACCGGGGGATCTGCTGGTGATGAATAATACGAAAGTGATTCCGGCGCGACTCCATGGCCGCAAAACGACGGGAGCGCCTGTAGAAGTATTGCTCTTAGAAGAAAAATCGGCCCATACTTGGCTCGCATTGGTGAAGCCGGGTAAGCGGTTTACGTTGGGTGCTGAGATTCTTTTTTCTGCGGCTGATGATTTGGAATTGTCGCTGAAGGCGACGGTGGTTGATCGGGATGTGGAGACTGGCGGACGGTTACTGGAATTTGATCTCGGCGATCGCCAAACCTTGTGGTCAGTCCTTGATGATTTTGGTGAAATTCCCTTTCCGCCCTATGTCACAGAGTCCGAGGCTAAACCAGACCAATACCAAACGATTTACGCTGATACGCCGGGTGCAGTCGCTGCTCCAACCGCAGGTTTGCATTTTACGCCAGAAGTATTTGATCAATTAGCCGCAAAAGATATTGACACGACATTTATCACCTTGCACGTGGGAGTCGGCACATTCCGTCCGGTGGAAGTAGAAGATATTACCGCCCACGATATGCATTATGAATGGATTGATGTACCTGAATCGACAGTGCAAAAAATCATCGAAACGAAAGCGCGTGGAGGCCGAGTGATTGCAGTGGGCACGACGGCTGTGCGTTCATTAGAGGGGATGGCTGCAGCATCGGGGTCACAGCTCAAGGCTTTTTCTGGCAGGACAAATTTATTTATTTATCCGGGTTATCGGTGGCAGGTGGTTGATGGTTTGATTACGAATTTCCATTTACCGAAATCAAGTCTGCTGATGCTTGTGAGTGCGATGATCGGTCGAGAACGGTTGTTAAATTTGTATGCAGAGGCGATCGCCGAACAGTACCGATTTTATTCATTTGGTGATGCGATGGCTATCTTGCCACAAGCTAGGGGTATCATGTGAAGACAAAAGAGATGGGTGGAGGTTAAGCCTGTGTTATTTGGAAAAAATCAAAGACATGTTGCCTTCGGCTTGTTATTCGTTCTCGGTGGTGGGCTACTGTTACCGTCCGGGGCGATCGCCGCAAAAATTAAGCCAGTAGCGGGACAAAAGCAGCTCATAGATGGCATTTACACCGAGAGCTTTGAAGCTGGGTCAGCCTTCCAGCAGGCGATGGATTTTTATCAACGCAAAGAATATAAGCAGGCACAAAAATATATTGAGCAAGCTTTGGTTTTTGATCCGTGGATGCCGATGGGTCACTATCTCCAAGGGCAGCTTTATATCGTGACGAAAAAGCCCCGCAAAGCCCAAGAGTCCTATCGTTTGGCAACTTTGTATGATCCAAATTTCACGGCGGCTTACTACAATTTAGGCTTAGTTTCCTATGAGCTTGGTGATTTGCGTGATGCGATCGCCGCCCTCAATAAAGCAGTCATGCTGGAGCCAGAATTTGTCGATGCCCATTTCCAGTTAGGGTTAGCCTATGACGTGCAGGGTGATGCGGCTCAGGCGCAAACTGCGTACGTTACCGTCCTCAATCTGGATGATAGCTATGTCGCTGCCTACAACAATTTAGGGATTACGCTCGCGGAGCAAAATAAAACCGAAGAAGCGATCGCCAACTTTGAACAGGCGATCGCCATTGATCCCAACTATTCACCCGCCTATTACCAATTAGGACTGCTTTATCTCAAACAAAACGAATTGGAATTAGCCCTAGACACTGTCGGTCAAGCCGCAAAAACGGGTCCCGACAACGCGCTCGCTCAGTATCATTACGGCCTACTTCTCGCTGAAACAGGCAACCATAATGCTGCGGCTGATCGATTTGAGAAAACCGTCAAACTCGATCCGAATAATGTCAGCGCTTATCGTCAGTTGGGTGTGGCGGAGTTAACGCGGGGTGAATTGGATGATGCCCTAGTTGCCTTTCAAGCGGCGATTAATCTCGATCCTGAAGATGCTTACTCTCACTACAATCTTGGCGTTGTCTACCAAAAGTTAGCGCAATATGACCGGGCGATCGCCGCCTATCAGCAAGCTCTGATTTACGATCCGCGCTTGAGTGAAGCCGTATTTAATATTGGCGTGTCCTACCATGCGATGGGCAATTCCCGTCAAGCTACCACTTTTCTCGTGCAAGCCCGCGAGCTATTTGCCCAAGAAGGACGTGATTTTAAAGTGCAAGAAACAGACCGTTTTCTCAGACTTAATGTCTTACCCCAAGCCAATCCCACCCCAGCGGCACAGAGTGCACCGGAGCAAATTTAGAATCCATGGGTGATCAGTTAAATTTAGTCCAAGATCTGTTAGATACAGCCCTCAATGCTGGCGTAGATGAAGCAGAAGTTTATCAATCTAGTTCCTTTAGTCGGCCGGTTACCTTCGAGTCTAATCGGCTCAAACAACTTGAAAGTGCGGAATCAATCGGCACAGCTCTCCGCATCTGGCGCGAGGGTCGGCCGGGATTAGCTGTAGCTTACGGTGCAGTGGAACCGCAACAGATTGTGGATAAGGCGATCGCCCTGAGCACTCTGAACGAACCGGAAGAGCTTGAGCTTGGCTCATCTCGCCGCGACATCAATCCTTGCATCGGCTCGAAAATGGCAGTCGAAACGTTTGTGGAAATGGGGAAAACGGCGATCGCCCAATTACGCGAAGTTCATCCCGACATCATTTGCCATAGCGGCTTTGAATGCGAATCTTCAAAAACACTGCTCCTCAACTCCAGAGGCTTATACTGCCAAGCAGAAGATATTTCCCTGAGCTATTACCTAGAAACAGAATGGGTACGAAATGATGATTTGCTCGGCATTTATGACGGGGAATATGCTCAAGATAAATTGCGACCAGAACGCGCTGTCGCCTCAATTTTGCAGCGGCTCGCTTGGGCGAAAAATAACGTTGTCGCCACGACGGGTAATGTGCCAGTTTTATTTACGAGCAATGCGGCTTCGATCTTGTGGTCAACGGTTGCTTCGGCGTTAGATGGCAAATTGATTTTGGAAGGATCTTCCCCTTGGAGTCGCGAGCATGGCAATTGTGTCGTTTCGCCTAAAATTTCGATTTATCAAGATCCCACAGCAAAACCTTATATTTGTCATTTCGATGATGAGGGTACGCCGACGCGGTCTTTGTCGCTGATTCGCGAGGGTTATGTTCAAGATCTTTACGGCGATCGCCGCACTTCTAAAGAATTAAAAATCCGACCAACGGGCAACGGATTTCGCGCAAGCCTCAGTCGTTATCCCACACCAGACTTAATTAATATGATTGTCGCTGCTGGCAAAAAGTCACTGCTGGAACTGATCGCGGGGTTAGATAATGCGATCGTGGTTGACCAAGTTTTGGGCGGTGGTGCGGATCTCTCTGGCGATTTTTCAGTCAGCATTGAGCTAGGCTATCAAGTCAAAAATGGTGAAATCATCGGTCGGGTGAAAGACACGATGGTGGCCGGCAATGTCTATACAGCCCTCAAAAATGTTGTAGAAGTGGGCAGCGATCGCCGTTGGCAAGGGTCATGTTTGACACCATCGGTGCTGATTGAAGCCTTGTCGGTAATTCGCTAAAGATCACTAGCCTCAGCACCTTATTTTCCGCGTTGCAATCTGTTCACATCTTGAAGCACATCAGCCGATCATCGATAATTTTTTGTTATGGCGATCGCCCCGATTTGTCCCAACCTATCTTTGTGAGACGAGCAAAATTATGACATGGCAGACAGTCGATGGCTTGTTGGTTCAAGGACATCAAATCGCGTCCGGCCTCGCCGAAAATAGTCCCTATGAAGCTGGCACAATCGAGCTGCAACAACCTTATTTTGAAAAGCTAGGACTAGACCTAACGCCTTATTTTGCCGGTACTCTCAACCTATCTATTGCTCCGCGCGCGTTCAGTCTTGTTCAACCTTCCTACACTTTTGCTCAGGTTAAATGGCATCCCGATTTTGCCCCAGAAACCTTCTCTTTTTGTCCTTGTAAAATTACTTACCAAACCCAAAGCCACGACGCTTTAATCTATTACCCACACCCCGAAACCAAACTCGACCATTTTCAAGATCCCCAGACTCTCGAAATACTTGCTCCATCACTGATAAATATTCGTTATGGCGATCGCCTCACATTACAGGTCAGCGCCAAAGAAGTAGCGATAAGATAAGCCCAAACACCGTTTTTACCCATCATCTAATTTTGTTTAGGATTCGCAATTTTCATGGTCATGTCTTTGCCTCCCTCCCCTAGCGGCGAATATCTTTGTTTAGAAAATCTCGACTTGTACGACGATCCAGAGTGCCAATCCCTCGGTAGTCAGGCCGCAAAAGGGCAGCGTGTACAGCTACTCAACAAAGAAAATGAGTTGGCTATCCGCGTCATGACCGTAGAGGACGGTTACGGTACATGGCTCAAAAAAGAAGCGCTTCAGTCTCTAGAAATTGCCGAAGACCCCTACGAATTTATCCCTTTCACTCGCAGTGAGATCGAAACAAAATTAGAAGCCGTGATTATCTTTGCTCAGGCTGCGAAGCAAGAAAACAATGTGTATCTGTGGGGCGGGACGACTCCGCCCAATTATGACTGCTCCGGTTTTGTGCAAACAGCTTTTGCCTCTGAGGATATTTGGTTACCGCGCAACTCTTATCAGCAAGGCGACTTCACCGAGCGGGTGAGTCTAGAAGAATTGTTACCCGGTGATTTGATCTTTTTTGCTAAAGGTCGGCGGATTGATCATGTCGCTCTGTACGTCGGAGAGGGTTATTATATCCACAGTTCCGGCAGAGATATGGGTCGTAATGGTATTGGCCTTGATCGTCTGTGGGAGCCGTGGAACTCAGTTAGCCGTGCCTATTACCAGACGCTTTGGGGGTTTGGTCGGGTGATGGAAAGCTACGCGCCACCGTCCTTAGTCTGTCACATTAACTAATGTCTATTGCTGGTCCTGTTGTCTCGAAATCTGTTACTACTTGTACGATTTCTGTGGTTGTGCCGATCTATAACGAGGTCGAAAGTTTGCCTCATTTGGTTCAGGCGATCGCCACAGTGATGCAAGAGAATAGCTATATCTACGAAATTGTGTGTATCGATGATGGCTCTCGGGACGGTTCCGCAGCATTACTCAAGCAACTCGCCGAAGAGCGGGATGATCTGCGGGCGATTTTGTTGCGACGCAACTATGGGCAAACGCCAGCGATGGCTGCCGGATTTGAGAATGCAGCCGGAGAAATTGTGATTTCGCTCGATGCAGATTTACAAAATGATCCCGCCGATATTCCAAATTTACTCGCCAAAATGGATGAGGGCTACGATCTTGTTAGTGGTTGGCGTAAAGACCGTCAGGATAATAAATGGTCGCGTCTACTGCCTTCTAAAATTGCGAATTTATTGATTGGGCGTGTAACGAGGGTGACGTTGCATGATTATGGTTGCTCTCTCAAGGCCTATCGCGCTGAAGTTTTAGACGATATTAATCTTTACGGCGAATTGCACCGGTTTATTCCGGCTTTGGCTTCGATTGAAGGGGCCAATATTGCTGAGATTCCAGTTCGTCACCACGCGCGTCAATTTGGTAGTAGTAAATATGGTTTAGATCGCACATTTCGAGTATTGCTGGATTTGCTGACGGTGTGGTTTATGCGTAAGTTTTTGACGCGTCCGATGCATGCTTTTGGTTATTTGGGCCTGATTATGATGTCTCTAGGCATGTTACTAGGGTTGTATTTAACGTCGGTCAAAATGTTTATGGGTGAGGCAATTGGCGATCGCCCGCTATTGATTTTGGTAGCCATTTTATTTTTAGCCGGTCTGCAATTATTTGGTTTTGGCTTAATTGGTGAACTGCTGATGCGCACCTACCACGAATCCCAAGGTCGGCCGATTTATCGCATTCGTTCTGTGGTTGGTCAGTCGAAATATTTCAAGCGCTAAAGACATAAGGGTTAAGTCTTCTGGCGAAAGTACCAAAATTACGTCTTTTTTGGAAAAATCATGGTATCAATAGGTTTAAAAATAGCAATTTTAGCCCCACTTGTTCTATGGAAATTCTTGGACTAACGGAAGCAATTGTTTGGGAGATGGAACTTCGTTCTATTGAGCCAACTTTTAGCTTGTCGCTCGATTTATCTTCATTTTTAAATCATATTTCTCATAGGCGATCGCCACGTTTTATCGCCAAGATATTAAGTCTTTTAATTGCGATTTTCAGTCCAGTTTTGACGCTCCCATTCGATGTTTTGAATCCGGTGGCGATCGCCCAAACAGTCTCTTGCAATACACTTCAACAGGGAGACCGAGGTACAGCTGTAGCACAATTGCAAACAAGTTTAAATAGCAAAAATTACCCGACTGGTATAGCTGATGGTGTTTTTGGCGCGAACACAGAAGCCGCCTTAAAAAGTTTTCAGAAAAATAATAATCTAGATGCCGACGGTATTTATGGCCCCGCTACTTGCAGCGTCTTAAATAGAACATCTGTTGCTATAGGTAGACTATCAACAAGTCAACAGCTCGATGGCGTCCTTGCCACAAAATTAGCCGTCGAATCAGCAAGTAATTTAGGTGCAAACACAAATAGTTCGAGAACTTTGCGCGAAGGAAATACTGGCTCAGATGTCCAAAATTTGCAAGAACGGCTACGAGAATTAGGCTATCCAATTGGTGCTACAGCGATTTTCGATAATGCGACAGAAAATACTGTTAGACAGTTTCAAAGTAGCCAAGGGATTCAAGTGGATGGCATTGTTGGCCCGCAAACGAACCAGCGCCTAAATAATGCTTTGTTTAATACAGACTCATTTTCTCAATTTCAGATCAGTGATAATGGCCTGATTACGGCGCAAGATCTTTCAGTTCGTGATGAGTCCAAATATATTGTGGCGATTCCTGCTCGTTCTTCTAGTACGTTGGCGAATGTAAGACAATTTGCGGATGGTGCTGTCTTACGTCCTGCACGGCGCGGCACGTTTGTACAAGCGGGTAGTTATGACAATCGTGAATTAGCGGAGGGGATGAGCTATTTTCTGCGGTCTCAGGGACTGGATGCGCGGGTTGTCACTTGGTAAATGACAGCGTTTTTCGGAAAAGCTCATTCATTCTCAGTAAATGTTTGATAAAGCTGGGTTTAGTGAGAAATTCTTGAGGCAATCAATTGATACGAGTTCAGAAGCTGGATACTATATAGAGACCTTTTTTTGTGTGACTCCGATGGGCTGGCGACATTTTTTTTGTACGGGACTAACCCTAGGATTGATGCTTGGTTTTGATAGTAATTCGGCGGCGATCGCCCAATGGTTAGAAGAAGATGTTCCGGCTCAATTTGGAGACTTTGATTTATCGCCAACGCCTTTCCCCCAAGCAATCCCGGAGAAATATACTCGTTTGGGTAATCAGCTCGAAAATGCCCAAGCTCGTTGGGAAAGCACACAACTCACGAATCAAGCTTTAAATCCGACGGCTTCGACAGCAGCTGTAAAAACGATGGCGGCCCGATCACAACCATTGCTGACGAAGTTGCAACGTCAGATCGATACTTATTATTATTTGCTGGAATTACGAGAATTTCGCTTAGCGGAGACAGAAGCAGCTAATTTATTTCGCTTGGTCGGGGAAGCCTACGAGCAGCAGGAAAATCCGACTGTGGAAACGGAAATTCGGGCGGTTTGGCTAGATCGGGGGGCGATTGTTCAGGCGAAAGATGAGGCGGGCTTGGCACGATTGTTTGATCGGTTGGCGATCGCCGGAATTAATGTTGTGTTTTTAGAAACCGTTAATGCCAGCTATCCCATTTTTCCGAGTGAAGTGGCGCCGGTTCAAAATCCACTGTTAGAGGGTTGGGATGCGTTGGCGAGTGGCGTGAAATTAGCCCATCAGCGGGACATGGAGCTACATGCTTGGGCTTGGATTTTTGCGGCAGCGAACCAAAAACATAATGAGTTGATGGGGCAACCGCAGGATTATTTAGGGCCAGTTTTGACGGAACATCCAGATTGGGGGACGGGCGATCGCCGGGGAAATCCCTTTCATTACCGCAGTCGTAAAGCTTTTTTTGACCCAGCGAATCCAGAGGTACAGGCTTATTTAATCGAGCTGCTCACTGAAATCGCGACGAAATATGAGGTCGATGGCATTCAGCTTGACTATATTCGTTACCCTTTCCAAGAACTGAGCCGTGATGAAGTCTACGGTTTTAGCCGTGCAGCGAGCGTGAAATTTCGGGTGGAAAATGGCTATCGTGACCCGGTGGATCTGCAAGTCAGCGATCGCCACTGGTCAGCATGGCAAAATTTTAAAGTGGCACAGGTGGATCAGTTTGTCGAAAAAGCGACGACAAGTTTACGCGAACTGCGACCAGATTTGACTTTGTCAGCAGCAGTCTTTGCCATCCCCCAAGCGCAACGTTTGGAACAAATTCATCAAAATTGGGAAGCGTGGGTCAAAGCAGAACAACTCGATTTGTTAGTGCCGATGACCTACGCCGGAGCCACCGCAGATCTTGAAAATTTGACGAGCAATCTACTCACTTCTTTTCCGACTAAAAGTACTTTGCTAGTGCCGAGCATTCGTTTGCTCAATCTCGACACCGGGACTGCACTTGATCAACAACAGCATTTGCGTCAATTACCGACGGCCGGCACTGCTTTTTTTGCGGCGTCTAATCTTACGTCAGAGTTAGCGACAGGCCTACGCGCTCCGCCGTCAATTTTGCCCCACCGTGAACCCTTAGGAGCAATCATCGATCGGTTTGGCACATTGCAAGCAGAATGGGCGATCGCCTTTCCTGAGCAACCATGGCAGCCTAGCGCAACAGAATTTGTCCGCCGTTTAACCATTGCCCAGAGCGCAGGAACCTACAAATCATTTTTGCTCGCCCAAAGCCAGTGGGAAGATTTTCGCCCTGAGATAGATAGCCACCTAAAAACCTATAGTAAAAAGCATCCCTACCAAGCCCAAGTTTGGCAACACCGACTCACCGCCATCGAACACCTACTTAATTATGGCGATCGCCAATTTTCTCCCTTACCCTAGAGCTAGTCAGGTATTGTCCTGAGCCTGTTACGAGTCTTCTATGAACATTCGCCCCTTCTATATTAGTGACTGGTTTGCCCTTCGCCCAGTCGAACCAGAACGCCAAGCCACAAGACTACCAAGACTGCTCGTTTGGTGTACGTGGGGGATTTGTTTTACGCCATTTTTCTTGAATTTGTTGGGTGTTGATTTTGGTTCTGTCGCCACAGAGTTTGATCCAAATAACATCGTCGATGTCACATCAATTGACGCGCTACATCGCAAATTGAGCGGTAGCTTTACCCATACCATTTTGGAGTGGAGTGCTGTTTGTACCGCAGTGTTTACGGTTGTCCTTGCGTTTATTCATTTTCGGCTACAAAAAGATGTCACTACGCCAGTGATTGCGATCGCCCTTTTTTGCGCGGGTTTAATGGACTGTTTCCACACCCTCGCCGCCGATCGGTTGATTACAGCTGTCGCCGACAATCGTGATCTGATTCCTTTTACTTGGGCAATTTGCCGCTTGGCCAATGTGTCGCTGACCTTGGTGGGAGTGAGCCTTTTTCTATTACTCAAACCCCCGAAGTGGCAAAGAAGTATTTATTTCATTCTGAGTCTCGGTCTCTTTTTCGGAGCCGTTTCTTACGGGGCCGTTTATTTTTCTGCAACCAGTTATGTTTTGCCGCAGACAACCTTTCCTAATGCTCTTTTCACTAGACCTTGGGATGTTGCACCACTTGCTCTGTTTTTGCTCGGTGGTCTGATTATTTATCCACGTTTTAACCGGGTGTATCCCAGTATTTTTGCCCATTCACTGATTATCAGCACAATTCCTAACACGATGACGCAGATCCACATGGCGTTTGGATCTAGTGCGCTGTTTGATAATCACTTTAATATTGGCCATTTTTTAAAAATCATTGCCTATCTTGTCCCGCTTTCTGGCCTAGTGTGTGACTACTATTACACTTATCGGCGGGTTGATCGGATCAATCAAAGTTTAAGCGCGACAGTTGAAGATCAACGGAAGGCGGAAGCGGCATTGAAAGCATCGGAAAATCGTTTGTTAGATCGCAATAAAGAATTAAAAGAGGCGTTTGTTTCACTCAAGGAAGCTCAGACCCAGCTGATTCAAACGGAAAAGATGTCTTCGTTGGGGCAGATGGTGGCGGGGATTGCCCATGAGATTAATAACCCGGTCAATTTCATTCACGGAAATGTGATTCATCTGCAAGAGCATATGCAGGATTTGCTGGCACTTCTGGATCTATATGATGAGGAATATCCTGAGGAAAAGGAGGCGATCGCCACGATGGCAGAAGAGATCGACTTAGAGTTTCTCCGGGAAGATATTCCTAAGATGCTGAATTCGATGAATATGGGTTCGGAACGCATTCGGGAGATGGTTTTATCGCTCAGAAATTTCTCACGTCTCGATGAGTCGGCACTGAAACGAGTGGATTTAGGGAATGGTATTGACAGCACGTTGACGATTTTGAATAGTCGGATCAAGCAGGGCATTATCATTCATCGGGACTATGAAGCGCTGCCACTCGTCAATTGTTACCCGGCACAACTGAATCAGGTCTGGATGAATTTGCTCGGTAATGCGCTCGACGCGATGGAAAGCTTAGCGGAACAAGATAAAGACTATCAGCCAGAGTTGAAAATTTGGGGTGAAGTACGGGAGCAAAATCAGCAGCCGCAACAGGTGGCGATCGCCATTACAGATAATGGTTGTGGGTTTGACGAAAAGACACAGCAGAAAATCTTTGACCCCTTTTTTACAACAAAGCCCATCGGCAAAGGCACTGGACTCGGTTTGGCGATCGCCTACCAAATTATCGAAAAGCATTCCGGGCGGATCGAACTTAAATCAATTCCGAATCAAGGCACGACATTTACCGTGATTTTACCAATTGAAGTCATTGGGATTACATAACGGCTTTAATACCGGAGTTTGGGACGGACGCCAAAAAGACAAAAATCCGAAGTATGCTGAGAAAAAATCGTTGAGCAGCCGCAATTTATGGTGAATGAGCAAGAAAAATCAGGTCTAGGAACATTTGGGGGTGTGTATACCCCTTCTATTTTGACCATTCTTGGGGTGATCATGTACCTACGCTTCGGCTGGGTTGTGGGTAACGCCGGACTATTGGGCACTTTCGCTATTGTCACCCTTGCCAATCTCATCACATTTCTGACAGCCCTTTCAATTTGTGCGATCGCCACCGATAAAGTCGTGCGAGTGGGCGGAGCCTACTACATGATTAGTCGCTCCCTCGGACTCGAAACGGGCGGCGCTGTCGGCATCCCGCTTTACTTTGCCCAAGCCTTTTCTGTCGCGCTCTACACCCTTGGCTTTGCCGAAAGTGTCATTCAAGTTTTTGGTAACCTCAACCAGCTCTATGTCGGTCTGATTGTGACCGTTGCGGTTGGTGTTTTAGCCCTAACCTCAGCCAGTGTCGCGATCAAGGCTCAGTATTTCATTATGGCGGCGATCGTTTTGTCGCTTATTTCCTTCGTTTTTGGTTCGCCCATGCCCAATGCAGGCGATGTGATGTTGTGGGGATCCAACGCAGAAACCCAAGTCCCGTTTTGGACAGTTTTTGCCGTATTTTTTCCCGCCGTCACAGGCATTATGTCTGGGGTGAATATGTCGGGCGATTTACGCGATCCGATCAAATCAATTCCAGTGGGAACCCTCGCAGCAGTCGCGACAGGCTACGTGATCTATATGGTTATTCCGCTATTTTTGGCACAGCGGGGCGATACGGCGAGCTTAATTAATGATCCGTTGGTGATGCAGCAGATTTCTTTTTGGGCACCCGCGATTTTGCTGGGTGTTTGGGGGGCCACGCTGAGTAGTGCCATCGGGAGCATTCTTGGTGCGCCGAGGATCTTACAGGCTTTGGCGAGGGACGGTGTTCTACCAAAATGGCTTGGCTTTCTCGGGACTGGTAGTGGTCGAAATGATGAGCCTCGTATTGGCACTATTGTAACGCTGGGTATTGCGATCGCCACCGTTTGTCTGGGCGATTTAAACGTGATTGCGCCAGTGCTGACCATGTTCTTTTTAACGACCTACTTTGTCTTGAATGTGTCGGCGGGCATCGAAACTTTTTTACAAAGTCCTTCGTTTAGGCCAACGTTTCGGGTTCACTGGGCATTGTCATTGCTGGGTGCAGTCGGCTGTTTAGGTGTGATGTTTCTCATTAATGCGATCGCCACCGTCATTGCCGCATTGATTGTGCTTGGCATTTATCTTTGGCTCCAGCGTCGGGAAATTGAAACCGCTTGGGGCGATGTGCGGCGCGGTCTGTGGATGGCACTGATTAGTAAAGCCATTTATCAAATAACGGGTTCTGATGACAGTAAAAATTGGCGACCTCATTTATTAGTCCTTTCTGGTGCGCCTCGTAAACGGTGGTCGTTGATCGAATTGGCTGACGGGTTGAGCCATAATCGCGCGTTGATGACGGTGGCGAATATTTTGCCGGCTGGCTCTCGTGATCCTGCTCAACAGCTCAAGTTAGAGACGACGATTCGTGATTACATCGGCAAACGGGGCATCCGCGCTTTGGTGCGCCTGAGTACTGCTGAGGATCCTTTTGCGGGAGCGATGAACCTCATCGAAACTTACGGTTTAGGCGACCTGATTCCCAACACAATTTTGTTGGGAGCCAGCGAATCACCGGAACGGGCGGCGGGGTATTGTCAACTCATCGAAAATATTCATATCGCGCAACGGAATGTCGTGATTTTCAAAGAAAATGCGGAGCGGGTGTTTGGCGATCGCCGCCGGATTGATATTTGGTGGGGCGGAATTCAAACCAATGGTGGTCTGATGTTAATGCTGGCCTACCTTTTACGGACTGATCTTGAATGGCGCAATGCCCAAATTTATCTCAAACTCGTTGTCCAAGACGAAGCTGCCGCCCAAGCTGCCCGGTCAAATCTAGAAGAATTGATTGTGAATTCACGCATTAGTGCCGAACCAATTGTGATCGTGGCCGGCGATCGCCCCTTCGACCAAATCCTGCACGAATCCTCGGTTAACGCCGACCTTGTCTTCCTTGGCATGGCTCGTCCCACCGAGCACCCCGATTTCCAGCAGTACTACACCACCCTCCAGAACCGCGTCAAAAACTTGCCCAGCGTTATCTTCGTGCTCGCCGCCCCAGACTTTGCCTTCGCAGAAGTCGTCGGCACTTCCCGCAGTAGCAATACCTAAAATACTCTCACAGGAAAATATATCTAATAGCTATCGTTATTTAGCAAAATTTCCGAGACAATAAACCCTAACCCTGAACTATCTCTTAGCACTCCATGTCCGAACGGAAAGTCACTGTTTCACTAAAAACCCTTTTCCTGATTGTTGGTTCAGTCCTTTTGCTCTTTCTGTTGTGGCAATTGCGCAGCCTCTTGGTCGTCTTGATGATTTCTGTTGTGATCGCCGCTACCCTTGCACCGGTGATTCGCATGGCAACCGCTTTAAAGATTCCTCGCTGGTTAGCCGTTGTCTTGGTTTATTTGAGCCTCATTTCAGTCTTGACTGGCGTTGTCCTCGTTATTGGCCCAACCGTCGTTGAGCAGCTTCAAAAGCTTGTCCTCAAATTGCCATTGTATCTAGAGATTTTGGGCGTTCTAGTCCAATCGTGGGTCGTGCGTTTGGGCCTAACAGAGCCGCAAATGCTGGAGCAAATCAATCGCCTCTTTGACTTACAATCCTTGACATCGTGGGCTTTCCGCTCTTCCCAAGAGGTTTTAATTCGCTCCTATGGTCTAACCCGTGGCGTCATCGGTGGCATCTTGAGTTTATTACTCGGCTTTATTTTGTCGGGTTATATGCTCTCTGGCTCCGAACGTTTGCTGAGAGGCGTCGCAAGCGTTTTTCCGTCTCCTTGGGATGCGCGCCTGTTGGAGCAAGTCCCGCAGATGAGTGAACGTATGGGCGGCTATATTCAAGGCCGAATTCTGGTATCTAGCATTTTGGGCGTTGTCATTACCATTGGTTTGAAGGTGTTGGGTATCTCTGAGCTTGCCCTTGGTTTGGGTGTGATCGCCGGCGGCACAAATCTCATTCCTTTTTTCGGGCCAGTCCTTGGTGCAATTCCCGCTCTCATTGTGGCGATCGCCCAAGGCGGCTGGACATTCCTGTGGGTCTTACTCCTGTTCGCCATGATCCAGAACCTCGAAACCTACGTCCTCGATCCCCTACTCGTCGGCTCCTCCGTTAAAGTAAACCCCCTTTACCAACTCCTCGCTGTTCTCGGTGGCGCACAGGTTCTAGGCATTTTAGGTGCCATTATCGTACCGCCATGGGTTGCCGGAGCCGCAGTCCTCTTAGACAACCTCTACATCAGCCGCAAAGAATCGTCCCTACCCGAAGCCGACATAACACTAGAAAGCCTTGCCAGCCAAAAAACCTAGCATTTCCCCAAATTTGGCCCCCCTCTTTAGAACCAAATTTGGCCAAAAGAGCTTTCAACTTAAAGTTTTGAAACAAAAAAATTGTTGAAATCTATGTAAATTAATACTTTCAGCGATCTTTTTGAGTAAAGAGAGCTTAGAATAATGCAGGAAAAGCTCAAAGCAAGAACCGTTTTGGTCATCGGCAATGCCAAATGTCTCTACTGTCGTTTTTGCTTTGCCGAATATTCCAATAACACTGCTCTCAAC
>JBARRZ010000265.1:0-13215 GCA_049644465.1 Limnothrix sp. | reverse complement strand
ACGCCACATCATCCAACAAACCCACGAACGGAATCACATCCGGCACAGCGTCGAATGGCGAAATTAGATACACGAGCGCGGCGATCGCCACCGCTTTCGATTTCCATGCCGCGTTCGGATCCTTCATCATTTTTGCCAGAGCCTGCACCTTCGTCCAAACCTCTTTTACCGGGCCGCGCTGCATCTCTCCCAACCGCGCTTTGATTTTCTCAATATCTTCCGGCTTAACACGTCGCAGATATCGCTGAAAAACCTGCGCAACCTGACCTTGATCCTGCGCTTCTAACTTTTCTTCAATTTTTTCTTCCAGCTTGCCAGCCGCCAACTCAGACGCCGGCTCTGTTTGTTTAAACCGATCAAAAAACTGCACAAACGGCGATCGCCCGTCTGGTTCATCATCCTCAAGCCGCTCCGACTGTACCTCGATCACCTCAGGAATCTGGTCTTCAGCAGATTTTTTCGAGAAACGCTGCGCCGCCGTGCGTTGAACCTGTTGCCAGTACGCTTGAGCCTTATCCGGAATTTTGGTCACAATAAAAAGAGGCGATCGCCCCCAAGCTCGCTGCCCCCACTGTAACGAACCCTAATCCCCTTTATACGCAGCCCCCAGATAAAGTTCACCAACCTTCGGATCACTCAGCAAATCTGCCCCAGTCCCTTCAAAGCGATCGCGTCCACTTTCCAAGACATAACCCCGATCCGCTAATTCCAGCGCCTTTTTCGCGTTTTGCTCCACGAGAATAATCGCCTTACCCAAACTATTCACCGCCTTAATCTGCTCAAACACACTCGCCACGAGAATCGGAGACAAAGCCGCCGACGGTTCATCTAGCACCAATAAATCCGGATCCAACATCAAAGCCCGACCCATCGCCAACATTTGCCGCTCACCCCCAGAAAGCGTTCCCGCTTGCTGTTTACGGCGTTTTTTTAGCACAGGGAACATCACATAAATTTTTTCTTTTAAATCTGTCAACGAACCCGATCGCACAAACGCTCCCATCTCCAAGTTTTCTTCAATCGTTAGCGCCGCGAAGACATTTTTAATCTGGGGGACGTAGCACATGCCTTGTTGAACAATCTGATTCGACCGTAGACCAACAATATTTTTGCCCTTAAAAGTGATGCTGCCTTGATTTGGGGTGAGGAGGCCAAAGATCGTTTTGGCGAGGGTTGATTTGCCTGCGCCGTTGGGGCCAATCACGACAACCAGTTCACCGGGTGCAATACGAAAATTGATGCCTTGCAAAATATTAAGGTCTTTGATGTACCCTGCATGAACGTTATCGACAACGAGAAGGTTTTCCGTGGTGGCCATTATCCTAAGAAATGTGGTGTTCTAGCTTGATTTTCTCCCTAAGCATAAAAGCAAATGGGACATCGTCTTTAGAGATGTGATGTCCTGTGTTTCTAATATGTCGTTATTTGTAGCTCTGAGTTAACATGGGAACTCGGAATGTGTTGGTTACGACATAGTCTCTTCGGGGGGATGTGTCGCCAGCTAATGACTGCTAAAAGTGATCATCAGGGAAGTGCGCTTTTTCGTGGCAGCAATTTGACTAGTATGTTTGCTGGAATGTTTGTTGTTTTGCTGTTATTTTATGTGCTGAATTGTTCCGTATGAAAACTGGTTCGTTAGTCCGAATTTCTGTTAATGCTTTAGGGGCGATCGCCGCAAGTAGTTTGATGCAAGGGGGTGCTGTGCGCGCCATTACAGCAGAGACAAATAATATACTAAAGCCTTTCCCCGCCATCATTAGTCAAAATAATACGGTGCAAGAACTCACGCCGCCACCCGTGATTCAGCAAGAACCGCTGACCCCGATGACGTTGCCGATTCAGCCCAGTCAACTGCGCCGCAGCGAGACTTTGCAACTAGTTGTCCCAGCGCCGACGACGCCAATTAATACTTCTGCTCCTTTTCAATCTCCTGTTAATCCCGGCGTCCAATATCCGCTCAATCCGGGGCCGTCTGTACCCATCATTGAGAATAGATTTGGGACGATTTCGACGCCACCGCCACCACCAAATATTCCATCGACCATCGCGACACCGACTGCTGTTGCTCCTGTGCGGATTGCTGAGGAGGATTATCGTCTAGGAGCAGGTGATACGATACAGCTTCAATTTTTTAATGTGCCAGAATACGACGGTAGCTACCAGATTTTGACTGATGGCAGTGTTAATTTACCGTTGGTCGGCCGCATCCCATTAAAAGGTCTGAATTTGAGAGGCGCAGGCGATCGCATCTCCAGTGCCTACGCCAGCGAATTACGTTACCCAGATGTGACGATTAATCTCACTGCCCGCCGCCCTCTGCAAATTGTGATGACAGGTGAGATTATCCAACCCGGTCTCTACGTATTTCCTTCCGACGTTCAAGGGCAAGCACCACGACTATTTCAAGCTCTCCAGACTGCTGGGGGCATTACTCAGGCAGGCGATTTGAGTAACGTTCAAGTGATTCGCGACGACCCAACACCCGGCCGCTCTCAGACTGTCAACGTCAACCTATTTGCTCTATTGCAACAAGGCGATTTGAGTCAGAATATTGACCTGCGAGATGGCGATGTCATTTCCATTCCCCCAACGCAAACCTTAGATTTAGACAATATCGAACGCCTTTATCTCTCCAATGTTGCTCCCCAACCGACACAACCTTTAGACATCGCAATTGTTGGTGAAGTGAGCTTGCCCGGCCCCTATCGCTTCGATCCCGGTAGTCAAGTTGGCATCGTCCAAGCAATTCAACAGGCTGGAGGACTATCTCCCTTTGCTGATGTGCGCCAAGTTTCTCTAGAACGTAAAACTCGCAGCGGTTCTATCCAAACAATTAATGTTGATTTGTTCGCTATTTTAGAAACGGGCCGCATTGATCAAGATGTACCGTTGCAGCGGGGTGATGTCGTCACAATTCCTGCCACTGAGTTAACTAATAGTGAAGTTTCGGCGATCGCCTCCTCTACCCTTGCTTCCGGCCCGATAGAAGTTGCTCTCCTTGGCGAAGTCGAGCAGCCCGGTTCAAGAGAAGTCCAACCTGACACCTCCCTCAACCAAGCAATCTTGGCAGCTGGCGGCTTCAACGGCATAGCCCGCAAAGAAGTAAAGCTTGTCAGGTTCAACCCAGACGGCACTGTGACCGAACGTAAAATTGATGTAGATCTTAGCCGTACAATTAATTCAGAAGACAACCCAATCCTAAAGCCGAATGACATCGTAGTAGTTGGTAAATCCACTTGGGGAGCCATCAAAGATGTACTCGGTAGCATCAGTCAAAATATCAACTTTTTATTACCATTTCTTTTCTTCCTAAATTAAAAAAAGTAGGAAAAACACCGCTTACACCATCATCAATTTCTCTCCCTACCAAAGCCTGTTTATTTAGTACCCTATTTTAGCTAAAGTTTATGCGGTATCACTCTTCTTCAGAACCTAACATGCCGAAATCAGAGGCCACTAGGGTAGGCACACTCGCAGTGGCTTCCGCACAAAACCCAACACCCCCACCAGAAGAAGAATCCAGTGGCGGTAATAAGATTGGTGAAATCTTAGAAATGCTTAGTCGGCGCGCTTTTGTCGTAGCAGGTGTCGCTTCTATATTCATTGCGAATGCAGCATGGAAATTAAGCCAACAGCCAACAACATACAGTGGGAATATCCAGATGCTCATTGAGCCAGCAAATGGACAATTTACCGAGCTTGATCCTACAGCCAATACAAAAAGCAAAAGTACCGTAGTCGATTATTCAACACAACTTTCTATTCTTGCGAGCCCTCCACTATTAGCTCCAGTTGTAGAAGAGCTGCAAGATACTTTTCCTGATTTTAATTTCGGTACTTTGTTGAGTGGTTTACAAATTAAGCAGATTGGTGAAACTTCGATTATTCAAGTCGATTACAGTAGTACGAGCCAAACACTGTCTCAAGCCGTATTAGATGAACTATCAGCAAATTATCTCGACTATAGTTTGACCAAGCGTCAGACTTATCTGCGTCAAGGTTTAGCCTTCGTTAATGAACAACTGAATTTCTTACAAACTCAAGTTGATGAATATCAAGACCAGCTTCAAGTCTTTCGTCAAGACAATAGTTTCGTTGAACCGGAAGACCGCTCAGCTCAGCTTATTGGTCAACTAACTGCTTTAGATAGTGAACGCTTGATTGCTCAGCAAGCATTGGCCAACTTGAGAACAACACTCAAAAATGTGCAAACGGAAGCAGGTGTAAAAGCAATTGTTGCAGTGGATCCTGGATATCAAGAAATTTTGACGCAGATACGGACAGTTGATGCAGAAATTAGTCAGGAACGAGCGCGTTTTCAAGATGAAAACATTGTTATTCGTTCGCTCAAGCAGAGGCGTGATAATTTATTGCCCTTGCTTGATCAGCAGGCGAAAGTTGCTTTGGAAGGGAGGTTGGCGGCTGGATTTGTCGAAATTCAGTCTTTAGAAGGTCAGTTACAAAATATTGATACGGAACGTGCGCGCATTAAGGCTGAAATTCAAGGTTTGCCGCTCTTGATTCGTGACTATAACAATTTGGCGAGACAACAGGAGATTGCTCAAGAAAGTCTTAATGGGTTTTTACAGAGTCGCCAAACTTTACAGATCCAGTCAGCCCAAAGTGAAATTCCGTGGGAGGTTATTCGAGAACCTCGGGCTTCTGCTGAACCTTCTTCTTTTGCAAAAGAATTGCTTAACAAAATCATTATGGGGATTGCGCTCGGTGTTGCTGTTGCTTTTGCGCTCGATAAGCTTGATGGTAGTTTCCATACTGTGAGTGCTCTACAGCGCAAAATCAAATTGCCGATTTTGGGGATATTACCTTTCAATCAACAGGTATTTTTATCTCAAGAAAGCAGTGCCAAACAGCAAAAGCGCAAACGCAAGTTGTTAAATCGCATTAAACAACAAATTATTCGTCTCAGTCATCGTTTTTCTAGCAGCACGAGTAAGTTGGCGATCGCCCTCTTTGAAGAATACGACGGCACCATTGAATTTTTTGAATCCTTGCGCGTCATTCACACCAACGTACAGCAACTCACAGAACAGAACAAAAAAAATACCTTTGTCGTCAGTTCCGCCACAGTCGGCGATGGTAAAACAACAGTCGCAATCAACTGGGCCGATACCGCAGCAGTCATGGGGCAAAAAGTGCTGTTGATCGATGCGAATTTCCGTAGACCAGAAATCCACGAATTTCTCAACCTCCGTAACGACAAAGGATTAAATAATCTTCTCAGTAATCCCGAACTTGATCCCTCAACGCACATCCAAAAAGTCTTTGAAGGACGAGAACTATATCTCTTAGCACCGGGTATTACAGAAGAACAAACCTCCGCAATCCTGACAACAGAGCGTCTCACCAAAGTCCTAGAGAAGTTTCGCAGTCAATTCGATCTGATTATTGTTGATGTGCCGAGCATCTTAGGATTAGCCGATGCTAGTATTCTTAGCCGTTGCACAGATGGTCTCATTCTCGTGACGAGCCTACACAAAACACCTCAGTCAACATTAAAAGAAGCCCTAGACGAATTAGAAAGCAAACAAATTCCCGTGCTCGGTCTTGTTGCTAACAGACAAAAAGGAGCGACCCCAGTCCTCAGAGCAACGATTAGTCAATCGAACGTACAGTACTTTCCCGATGCAGAAAACACCGATGACGACATAAGCATTGAGCCGCAACCTACCACTGAACAACCAGTAAGTGACCCACAGGAATCTGAAACAGAAATGAAAGTGTAATCTTTGTTCGGCTGATTATGTAGATCAGCTGGAGATTGCCAAATAGAAGAAAAGAATTTATTTATTGCTCAGCCTTAGTTTCATCAGCATCTTCCAGACTTCTTTGCTTAACAAAAGCCGCTGGATTTCCTTGATAGATACCCATAGGTTCAATCGAGCGCAAAGCGACACTTCCTAAGGCTAAAATCGCACCTTTCCCTACTGTGACTCCCGGGGCAACAGAAGAGCGAGCCGCCAACCAACTACCCGTTTCAATCGTAATTGCTTGAGTTTTCAAAGAAAATTCTGGCACACTCCAATCGTGATTGCCTGTACAAAGATAAACATTTTGAGAGATGCACACATGATCGCCAATTGTGATTAGAGCAAGATTATCAATCCACGCGTCTTCACCCAACCAGACATAATCACCAATGACAAGACGCCAAGGAAACTTCACTCGAACACCGGGTTTGATCCGAACGCCCTGTCCAATCGTTGCGCCAAACAAACGCAGCAAAAAAACTTTGAGACCCGATATCGGAATTAAATAACTGCGTACTAGAGGAAAACCAATAAAGTACCAAAGTAATCTTTTGAGAAGTGAAGCTCCGGGTGTGTAATCACCAGTTGTATATAGGTCTAAGCGCATTGGCATAACTGGGATAATAAATGTTTTGGTACAGACGATCATACAAAAGAACGAAGCTTTCGATAAAACTTCGTTCTCCCAAATTATTTGTTTAAAGCTGGCTCAAGTAACAGCCTATTTGTTTTTGTTCTTGTTCTTATTTTTACCGGAAGGATGAACTGTATTGAGAGGATCGTCTTCTGGTTTCTCGAAGCCGCCTACAGGAACAGCGCCGGGTGGTGGAGTTTGGCCTTCTTTAATCGTGAAAGTGTCACTGGTTGTACCCATATAGCCGGGATAATGGTAGCGCAATTTACTGCTACCTCCTTTGTTGGCATCGGTTGACTGATACCTTAGTCCGAAGGACTCGTTTAGATCGTCAATAGAGAATGATGAGGTCAGTGCTGAGGAATTGAGAATGAAGCTGACACTCTGAATCAAGCCGTCGGAAGAGCCGGCTTTACCGAACGAGATTAAGCTATTCAGCAAGCCAGAACTACAAGGAGTTCCACCACCGTTTAAATTGTTCTGACCAGATGAAGGGCAAG
Organism: Limnothrix sp.; assembly: GCA_049644465.1. GTDB lineage: Bacteria > Cyanobacteriota > Cyanobacteriia > Cyanobacteriales > MRBY01 > MRBY01. Next base: position 6,313 of record JBARRZ010000265.1, on the reverse strand, counting down.
AGGAGGTGCTGGTGAGTAAGTTGAACGATGTTTCGCCAGTACTGGTTGTTAGATTAGAAACACTCAAGGAGCTGAGTAAATTAGTATCTGTGACTCCGAACCATAGTCCTGCGATGTCACCGTTGATTGTCGGTTTGGTGATTTCTGCGGTGAAACGGATACCACCACCTGCTACATCTTCAAGGGTAATGATGCCTGCGTCGGTGCCACCGTCAGTGAATTCGCTCAAGTTTGCGGTGAATGATATAGCGGAAGCTGCATCGGCTAGCCAACAGTTAGCGGCAACTAATCCTAAAGAAATTGTTAAAAGTATTTTTATGGACATGAGCCTGTGATTAGGTTTTTGGACATTGAAAGGGTTGTGATTCAGAAAGTTGTCGCAAGTCGGATTTTTGTTGCCCATAAATACAACTTTCGGCATGGAGACCTTAACCAGTGCCTTGCATCTTTATATAGAGATAAAAGGTGTGGGTTTCATACTTTGGGCATACGTACGTAGCAGTTATAGCGTGATTTTTTGAGATCTGAGTGGCAGAATTACTAAGTTTTTGTAAACATTTTGTGTAGTGGCAATGAAGTTGATTAAATTACTTTTTTAAGAAAATCAATCAATATGCGGTTGTGTAATTCACAGGCTTAATAAATCTGCAATGAAGAGCTTTGAGATATTATTTGTAGAGCCTGATCTTTTGAGGCTAATTAATTTAATTCTTGTGCGTACTTAAATGTTTGATTCTGTAATTGTTCCTTTGGATGTTGCTAGTTTCTCTGAGGCGATCGCCCTCGTGGAATGCTTGCCAAAAGTGGGTTTCTGGAAAGTTGGCTTAGAACTGTTTGTTGCAGCCGGGCCACAAATTTTAGACTATCTAAAAGAGAAAAATAAACGCATTTTTCTCGATTTGAAATTTCACGATATTCCGAATACTGTGGCTGGTGCTTGCCGTTCTGCAAAGGCTTATGAGGTGGATTTGCTAACAATGCATGCGGCGGCTGGTAGTCTGGCAATGAAAGCTGCAAAAGAGGCTCTAGGCAACAGTTCTACGAAATTAATTGCGATTACTGTATTAACGAGTTTGAATGCGGATAATCTTGCGGAAGAATTAAAAATCAAGATCGATCTAAGCCATTTTGCGGAACATATGGCTACTTTGACACAAAACTCCGGTTTGGATGGCGCAGTTTGTTCTCCCCACGAAGCGCTTGTATTACGGGAGAAGTGCGGCAATAACTTTACATTAGTTTGTCCGGGAGTGCGACCAATTTGGTCACAAACTGGTGACCAACAACGGGTAATGACTCCGGCTGAGGCGATCGCCCAAGGTGCTAATTATTTAGTGATCGGTCGTCCGATTACCCAAGCCGCCGATCCGGCCGCTGCATGGCAAAAAATTCAAGCAGAGATTGCTGCTATTTAAAAGAAACTCGATAGCCTTGAAAGATACAATGGCTTGTACAGTTTCAATTACTCACACGATATTTAAGTTTTCAGTGCAATAACTATGGTCAGCTTAGCAGCAGTACAAAATTCAATTGAAGGCAATCTTGCTGAGGCACAAGTCTTCGTTAAAGACTTAACAGGTGGCGGTGATCATTTAGAAGCGATTGTTGTTTCCCCTGATTTTGCCGGACAAACGCGCGTGAAACAGCATCAGATGGTTTATTCGGCGCTCAAAAGTGAGTTAGCAACAGAGGCAATTCATGCTCTCGCCCTAAGAACTTTTACGCCGGATAAGTGGCAAGAAGCGGGATCGCCTCAATAGGCAGCGGATTGTTTGCAGCCGTGTTATTTATGATTGTAGAAATTTAATTTTTAAGGAGAAAATACTATGTCTTTAGCGCCCGAAACTAAAACCAAAATTGATGAAATTCTCAGTAGCAACAAAATCGTTGTTTTCATGAAAGGCAATAAGCTAATGCCTCAGTGCGGTTTCTCAAATAATGTGGTGCAAATCCTCAACAGTGTCGGGGTGGACTACGCAACGGTTGATGTGTTGGATGATTATGATGTGCGTCAAGGCATTAAAGAGTATTCGAATTGGCCGACTATTCCTCAGGTTTATGTGAATGGGGAGTTTGTCGGCGGGTCTGACATCATGATCGAAATGTACAACTCGAAGGAATTACACGAGATGCTTGAGGTTGCTTTGGCTTCTTAGGCGAAATTTTCAACAAGAAATAGTTTTAATTTTTGGGCGATCGCCTGTCTTTCATTTTGGAGGGTTGGCGATCGCCTGATTTTTTGATGGATCGATTATCCTAAAAGAAGCAGTATTTGCGAGAAATTGAGATTATGGCTGACTTCGGCAACTTGGTACAAAAAGCTTTTTATCTAGGCGTCGGTGCGGCATCGGTAGCGGCGGAGAAAGCGGGTTCGACACTTCAAGATCTACGCGGTCAAGCCCAGAGCGTCGCGGACGAGATGGTGCAAAAAGGCGAGATGAACGCTGAAGAAGCGAAAAAGTTTGTCAATGATATGGTCAAGCAGGCGCAGCAGAAAGTAGCGGCGAGCAAGACGGAAGCGGCGGCAGACTCATCGGCAGAGCCTAACGAACCGCGCCGGATTGAAATTCTGGACGATGACGAAACGGAACCGCTGACAGCTCAAGAGAACGAGGCCGAAAAGCTCCGTCAACAACTCGAAGAACTTCAAAAAGAATTGAAAAATTTAAAAGGGTAGAGCTTAATCATGATGGACAGTGCACAAAATTCGGCTTCGGCCAAAGTCTATTCGGGCTATTACGGTGAATTTACGATCACGGATCACGATCGCCAAGAGGTTTGGATTTATCGGGCTGGGCTGGCGATCGCCGCTGGTTGTTTCGCGCTTGGTTCTGGTCTGGCGATTTGGCAGGGAGAGGCGCTGTGGGTACAGCAATTAATCACGCCGCTTTATTTTGTGTTCTGTGTCGCTTTGGGTATTAGTCTCGCGAAAATCCACATTTATCTCGTGCCGTTACATCGTTTATTACAAGCGTTTTGGTTGATTGGATTTTGTGCGGCGATCGCCATCAGTTTATTATCTCCAGAGCCGCTCGTCGCAACGGTTTATCACAACCCGGCCAGCATTTGGGGGATTGGTTTTACTTTTGCGGCGCTGACTGGCATTTTCTTTAAAGAAGGGTTTTGTTTCCGCCGCGTCGAGACAATGATTCTCACCTTTTTAGTACCGAGTTTGTTGTTGGCGCATTTAACCCAAATTTTGCCGCCGTCTATCGGACAAATTGGTTTTGGGGTTTGGAGTGTGCTGTTTACAATTTTTGCGGCGCGTAAGTTTACACAAATTCCAGCCGATGATATTGGTGATAAAAGCGTTTTTGAATACATGAAAAAGGCCAGCTAATCTATGCCTCTCGTTGACCAAAATGAGCTAATTCGGCAAGCAAAAGACAATCAAATTGTCAGCTTTCCGACGGACACTGTACCGGCTGTGGCAGTGCGACCGGATCATGCACGGCTCATTTACAAATTGAAGAAGCGATCGCCGGATAAACCGCTGATTCTCATGGCCGCCTCCCTAGAGGAAGTTTGGGATTATGTGGTGGGGACAGATGCAGAAAAAGCAGCATGGCAGGCGATCGCCCAGCGTTATTGGCCCGGTGCGCTGACTCTCGTTTTACCCGCTTCTGAAAAAGTTTCGCCCGCTCTCAATCCGACCAACTCCGGGACAATTGGCGTGCGTGTTCCAGATCTTGAAATTGCCCAGAATATTCTGTCGGCAACAGGAGTCATGGCGACCACCAGCGCGAATTTATCCGGTCAGCCGCCCTTAGAACTTACTGAAGATATTGTCCTTGCTTTCCCAAAAATTGCGGTGTTGGATTGTCGAGATGTGGAGCAGTTCGGCAAAATTGGCAGTGGTCAGCCTTCGACGGTGATGCAGTGGCAATCGGGGATATGGCAAGTATTGCGACAGGGTTCAGTCAGTCTAAATCTTTAGGGTTGTGCTTCTGGTTCGGTAAATTCAACTGTGGCGTAAATTTCGCTCAAAGGGGCATTAATATCTAGGGCTTCGATGTAGGCGATCGCCGCTATATTTTCATAAAATTGCACCGTCCAAATATCCTGTGTTTGTCGCCGAAAACACTCTACAGAATAGGTTTCTGCACTGACCAAAATATATTCTCGCAGGCTGGGAATGGTTCGATACAACTGAAATTTACCATCACGGTCAAAACTTGCTGTTGAAGGCGACAGAATTTCGATAATCACTTTTGGAGTTGTCACAAATAAATCATTAGGGTCATCTGTCGGATCGCAAGTAACAAGAAGATCTGGATAAAAAAATCGCCGACCCTCCTCTAATTTGACTTTGACATCAGCGATGAATGTTTGGCAGTCTGAATTGCGGAGACTATTTCGTAGCAAGATATAAAGATTGCCACTGATAATGTTGTGAAATTTACCTGTGCCAGCCATCGCATAGATTTCACCATCGATGTATTCGTGTTTAATGTCGCTGGTTTTTTCAAACTCCAGATATTCTTCTGGGGTCATGTATTGATCGAAGGTCAGGGCAATCATAATAATTTCTGGTACGAGCCATCTCTATTTTGCCAAAGAATTTGTCGGCTGAGATACTGGCTTTTTTAATTGTGGCGATCGCCTCTGTCCAGTTCCCCTCCTCGAAGGGGCTAGGGGTGGATTCTTTCCGGTTGCGAAATTGATCGAACCCCTTCCGGCCTTCGGCCACCTTCCCCAAGGAAGGATTGGTCTCAGAATTATTCGACTTGGGCGCGGAGATATTTTTCGGTGAGGGGGACTTGAAAGCTGAACTCGCCGTTTTCCCGCTGGAGAATTTCTTTGAAAATTAGGCGGTTAATTTCTACTTTCTGGATGCCGTCGAGATGGCCTTCGAGCATAAATTGGGTCAGGATTTCTTGCTGTTTTGGGGTGATGCTTTTGCGCCACAGTTCGTTGAAATAGCCATTAGCGCGTTCGAGGACTTTCGGGATGATGGTATCGATATCGGCTTCGGTGGCTTGGCTATTGCGAGGATCTGATTTTTCGCGGTTAAAGGTATCGACCAAAACTGTGCCGACCATCTGGATTAAATAGGGTTGGCAGTTCGTCCAATGCAAAATTCGCTTAACGGCGGCATCGGTATAGATATCGGGGAAGTCACTGACGGGATGGCGGATTAGGTCAATGGCTTCGGAGCGTTGGAGGTAGCTCATGCGGATCGACTGGGCATTGATCAGGGTGTCGCTCCAGTAGGGTTCCAGCTCTTCGAGGGTGTGGGAACCGCTAAAGAGTAATATCCAGCGTTTGTTATTCTGCATGGTGCTACGCAGAAAGTTCAGGGGGGCTTTGCTTCCGGTCGCGTCGATGACTTCGCTGAGGCGTTCGTATTCGTCTAGGCACAATAAAAAGTTGGCGTGGGGTTTGAGGGCTTCGATGTCTGCAAGCCAGTCTTGGAGGGTGGCAATGGGATCGGTTTCGATGCGTTTTGCTTCTGGGGGTTCGATGCGGAGGTTGTGGCGGCTCCGGGCAAAGTCGATGATTTGTTTGGCGAATTCTTTGGCGAAGCTGCTGAGTTGGTTACTGGTGGCGGTTCCTTGGAGATCGACGAGGAGCGGGATGAGGCGGGAATTGACGTTTTTGGGGAGATATTTTAAAGATGAGGTTTTTCCGGTGCGTCTGCCGCCATAGAGCAACAGGACTGGGGGACTCTGGGAGAGGGAAATGTTTTCGATCTGGGTGAAAACGTCTTGGCGACCTTTGAATCGTTCGGCGGCATCGGCTGGGCTGAGGGAGTTTCCGGCGATGTAGGCTTGGGGAATTTCGCTACTGTTTGCGGCGAGGGTTTGGTAATTTTCTCTGGCGGTGTGGAGGATACTCAGCCAACGTTGGGTGATTTGTCCGAGGGTGGGGCGGTGGCGGCTTTTGCTAAAGGCGAGGTTTTTCTGGACATCTTCGAGGCGATCGCCGGGTTGCTTGAGCAGTTCGACGGCGCGATAGGGGGATGTGGCTTTTTTGGCGGCGCGAATATCTTGGCTGATTTCGAGAAGTTCTGTGATCGCTAAATCGAATTTATATTCACTTGGTAAGGGATCGGGAAGCCAATTGATTTCGTCGGGAATAGCGATGATTTCGTCAAAACTTTGGCAGCGATCTAAGCAATCAACCACGATACCAACACGGGAATTTGCGGCGAGTTTTTGTTGGTTTGTGAAACTTGTTACATAGTCGATTTTGGCGAGGGTTGCCACATCATTAATTTGATAGTTTTCGATGATAAATTCTTCGAGGAAAGGCAAGGGCAAAATGATCAATTCGTCAAACTGAGTCGGCAGAAATTTCAGGGGGGGGGGAG
>JBARRZ010000264.1:0-2816 GCA_049644465.1 Limnothrix sp. | reverse complement strand
TAGCTTTTTTTTACTGCCCTTATTTTTGAGTTCGCTACAGTTATTTTTTTTCGGCACTTACTTACCTCATCGCCAAGGGCCGAAAACATATCAGCCAGTTACATCAAGCAATCGGTTTCAGTATCTTTGGTCGTTGGTGAGCTGCTATCACTTTGGGGTTTATCATCAAGAGCACCACGCTTTTCCTCATAAACCATGGTTTATGCTCCCGAATTCCACTCTTTTGTAACAATCTTGCAATAAACTTTAGATGCTCTCAAATGTACTTTCCATAAACTTTTGAGCTTGGTATCTTCTACGCAAAAAGACTGAATTATGAGAATAAGATGTCGCTTTGGACACATAACTTATTATAATTAGAAACATAACCGTAATCAGCGGGAATATAATAAGCGCCTTTTGCCTTTTCCTTAACAAAATAAGTTTATGTTAACAATGCCGACAACAGAAGCTAAGTGGTCAGACACAGAAGAAAGTATTGCTAGAAATGCCTTTGATGCTGCGTTTCATCGGGAAACCCGCTCAATGATGGCAGAAGCAAAACGCCAAGCTGAGTCGGCTGGAACACCCGACGATTTGTGGGTGTTGAATGATTTTTTGAGTGCAAGACGTCATTACCTCGACGGTAAGTACGATTTTCATAATGAGAGTCTTGTTTTCGTATTGGCTCAGCTCGCTAAGGAAGGCTGGTTGCAGCTGTCTGAGTTGGATGGCTTGAGTGCGGACAAGATTGCTAAGATTCGTGTATTGACTTTGATGTAATGCGCTTTCGCGATCTTGCTTAAGGATTCGTGCGATGTGTCAGTGGCGATCGCCGTAGTTAATTACACGCCCAATGTTTGCTCAAAATTTTTAAGCTGCCTTCACTTGTTTCTTTTCGCGAATGCGGCGCGGAATTTCATAGGTGAAAAAGTCTTTTGCCATGATAGTGTTGGGAAAAATCGCTTGAGCTTCTTTTAACAAATCGTCTAATGTGACTTCATTACCGGGCATGTAGCGCGGACTAAAGTGAGTCATGATCAATTTTTTGGCTTGGCCCAGTAACGCAACTTGGGCGGCCATGGTTGAGGTGGAGTGCAGTCGGTCGAAGGCTAATTCGGCGTCTTTGTGGGCAAAGGTGGCTTCGTGGATTAGAACGTCTGCGTCTTGAGCCAATTCGACTGCTGTGTCGCAAAAAACGGTGTCGGTGCAGTAAACCATTTTTCGACCAACTTCGCGATCGCCACACAGATCAGAGCCATTCACAATTCGCCCGTCATCGAGGGTAACGACTTTTCCTTTTTTTAGCTCACCGTAAATTTTGCCGGGTGGAATGCCGAGCTTTTGTGCTTTTTCGAGTTTAAATTTGCCGGGACGATCTTTTTCGGTGACGCGATAACCGAAGGCCGTGACTCGATGTTTTAGCGGTAAACAACTGACTTGAAATTGGCTGTCTTCAAAAATGATGCCGGGTTGGGATTGAAAAACACGCAGGCGATCGCCGATCCGCATTTGAGAATATTTTTCACAGGCTCTGAGATAATCTTTAAGCCCCGGTGGCCCATAGATTTCAATCGGTTGAGCATTGCCTGCCAAGCCCATACTGGCAATGAGTCCCATCAAGCCAAAAATATGATCGCCGTGCATATGGGTGACAAAAATTCGGCTAATTTGGGAAAATTTAATATCGCTGCGGAGAAGTTGATGTTGAGTACCTTCACCGCAATCAAACAGCCAAACTTCAGCCCGTTGCGGTAATCTCAACGCCACACTCGATACATTGCGCGCGCGGGTCGGAACCCCTGAACTTGTCCCCAAAAACGTAATTTCCATGCAGGCGATCGCCGAAAAATGTTCACTACATATTGTAAGTGACTCAGAAAAAGATCCCCGGCTTCTTTGAGAAATCGGGGATCTGAAATTTTAGCTATGCAAATCTAAATTATTGCTTTGTTGCTTGCGCCCAAACGCGAGTTGGTAAACCCCAAATATAAATGAAGCCTTCTGCAGCCTTGTGGTCAAACTTGTCATCTGCACCATAGGTTGCAAGATCAGGCGTGTAAATGGACTTTTCGGAACGACGACCGACAATAGTCGCACTGCCTTTAAACAATTTGATGCGGATAACACCAGACACTCGCGCTTGAGTTTGCTCGATAAAAGCATCCAACGCCTCTTTGAGAGGAGAGAACCACAAACCACGGTAAATCATGTGAGTGTAGGTTTCCTCGATGCCGCGCTTGTACTGACTGACATCAGCGGTTAGGGTCAAACTTTCTAAATCGCGGTGCGCTTGGATCAGAACTTCCATCGCTGGGGATTCGTAAATCTCGCGGGATTTGATGCCGACGACACGGTTCTCAACCATATCCACGCGACCAACACCGTGACCACCAACAATTTCATTAAGCTTCGAAATAAGTTCGATCGGGCCAAGAGCATCGCCATTGACTGTCGTTGGTATACCCTGTTCAAAACCAATTTCAAGATATTCTGGCTCATCAGGTGTATCGGCGATCGCCTTTACCATTTCAAAAATCTCTTCCGGAGGTTCGCACATCGGATCCTCAAGCGGGCCAGCCTCGATACTACGACCGAGCAAATTTTTATCAATACTATAAGGAGAAGATTTTTTTACGGGCGACGGAATCCCAAATTTTTCACCATAGGCGATCGTTTCCTCTCGGCTCATATTCCATTCTCGCGCCGGAGCAAGGATTTTGATGTCTGGATTTTGTGCCAAGATCCCCAAATCAAAGCGTACTTGATCGTTACCTTTCGCCGTACAACCATGGGCGATCGCATCAGCACCATACTTTTCAGCAGCCCGCACCAAC
>JBARRZ010000263.1:0-3737 GCA_049644465.1 Limnothrix sp. | reverse complement strand
ACATTCCGCTGATGTTTCAAGATGTGGATCTCAGTCCCTATGGTGGTATCGGCGATTATTTAAAACGTCTCGGCGATCGCCCCGCTTTCCAGAAAGCCATCATGAATCGCGGCTAAAACAAATTATTTCAGCTTCTAAAACGTTAAAAGCATCCCCTAAATTTAGAGGATGCTTTTTTTAAATTGAGTTTTTTAAAATAATCCACAGGGGAATTTATTTGAAACCAACCGCTGCCTGCCAAACAAATGCAAGAAGCAGAAAAAACAAAGGGATGAGAGGCAATACATCCACTAGGGGATCAAAAATTGCATAAGCCTCAGGCAGTTTAGCTAGTAATAATGCCGCTTCCATATATGTCCTATTAAACTTGATATCTAAAGGTTTGGAGACGATCCTAGCATGAGTTGGTTCACTGGTCTTCTGATGGTTCTAGCCAGTCGCCAAAATCCTCTACAAAGCGATCGCCTAATATTGATTCTCTAATTCGTACCGTAAATTGAATCAATTCTGTAACGTTATGTAAAGAAAGCAGCATGTACGCCAACATTTCTTTCGCTTTAATCAAATGATTCAAATAAGCTCGCGAAAAATTCTGGCAAGTATAGCAAGGACAGTCTGCATCAAGGGGCGTAAAATCTTCTTTAAACTGCGCATTTTTTAAATTTAGGCGATCGCCCTTCACCAACGCCGCACCGTGACGACCCAACCGCGTCGGAATCACACAATCAAACACATCAATCCCAGCGGCGATCGCCTGAGCCATCTCCCGATACGTGCCTACCCCCATCAAATAACGAATCTTTTCCTTCGGCAATAGCGGCGCAGTATGCTGCACCACCTTCCGAATATTTTCCGGCGACTCCCCCACACTCACCCCACCAATCGCATAACCCGGTAAATCCAGCTTTGTTAAATCAGCCGCCGCTTGCGCCCGCAGATCCAGATAAATTCCCCCCTGCACAATTCCAAACAGAGCCTGATCATCCCGTTCGTGAGCAGCAATACATCTTTCTAACCATCGATAAGTCCGGTCAGTAGCCGCTTTCACCGCATCACGCCCCGCATCCCCCGGTGGACATTCATCAAACGCCATAATCACATCCGCCCCCAGCGCATTTTGAATTTGAATCGATCGCTCCGGCGTCATATCAATCAAACGACCATCCTTTGGCGAACGAAAAATCACCCCATCCTCACTAATCTTGCGCATCTCACTCAAACTAAAAACTTGAAACCCACCCGAATCCGTCAAAATCGGTTGTTCCCACGCCATAAACTTGTGCAAACCACCAGCCCTTTGCACAATATTTTCCCCCGGTTGTAAATGCAGATGATAAGTATTCGACAACACCATATGAGCCTTAGCTTGCGCTAAATGATCCGGCGTAATCCCTTTCACATTCGCCAACGTTCCGACGGGCATAAACCGAGGCGTTTCAACAATGCCATGGGGCGTTTGAAAAGTACCAACCCTCGCCTTCGTATCCTGACATTCCTTCTCAATCGAAAAATGAAAATGACTCACAAACAAACTTTCCGGCAATAAATAACAAAAGCGAGGGCAAATCGCCCCCGCCTATTTTACAGACTCTAAGAATTAAACTTAAAGCTCTTAGAAACTAAAATGCTCATCATCATCCATCTGTACGTCCCAACGTGCAGACAAAACCTGAGTCACCATTTCTTCTAATGTCCCTTCTGGCATTGTTTTCGCCGCAACTTGTGGGCCGCTATCTGGTTGTTCAACCATGTCTAGACGCAACACTCGATTATCTTGCACTAACTCAAAATAAGTCTTTCCGTTCTCGGCTTCTTTCAGATGCAAGTAATCAAAGCTATGCAAGTTTAAGTACAAGGACTGGTTAACGACTAAGGTTGCCTGTTTTTGATCATCGAAAATTTCTACAACCCAACCTTCACCGCTGGTCTTCTGCTCACCATCAAGAAAATGAGAGTAATGCACCCATGCGAGATCTTGTAACAAGCGTTTCATGTCGCTTTTGCTAACAATAATGCCGGAAGAAATGATGCAAGGGGCAGGTAGATAATTAGAGCGGTACTGATGACTCATGGGAGGTGCAAAAAATTAAACTGTGTGTGGGAAAGGAAAGAAATTGATCGAAGTTCTGTGCTGTAGCGAAACGCAGTTACTGCACTGAACCATACAGTAGCAATAAAATTGAATCAGCTATGGAGAAAGAACGTTCACAGACCGGGACTAATTTTACAATCTTGACTTGCTAGTCAAGCTCCGGTGTGATTGGTGGAGGTCGTTTATCAACGCTTTTAAAACTCCTCGACATAATCTTAGCTTAAGATTTTCGAAATTTCTCTTGTAAACTGAAAAAATTGTTACCAAATATAAGGTAAAGGTATGCAGGAAGCGATATCTGAATTTTCAAAGCTCTGGCGATCGCTACTTGGCACAATCATCTTTTATACTATCTGTCCTATTCCTGAGTCATGGCAACCGAGCTTTTCTCGAATTGCCCGTTGGTGTCCGTTACTGGGCTTGATGCTTGGCGGAATTCTATCGGGAGTCTTTTTCTTACTATCTGAACTCAATACACCCACTCTACTCAAGAGTGTTATTACAGTGAGTCTATGGCTTGGCTTAACTGGTGGCCTACATCTTGATGGTGCCATGGACAGTGCTGATGGTTTAGCCGTTACTGATCCTCAACGTCGCCTGGAAGTAATGGTAGATAGTGTAACGGGGGCGTTCGGGGTAATGAATGCAATTGTTATTTTGTTACTCAAAGTTGCCGCAGTTAATGAACTCACTTCGGAGCAATGGTGGCTTCTACCTCTAATTCTCGCGTGGGGTAGATGGTCTCAAGTTACGGCGATCGCCTTTTACCCATATCTCAAACCGACCGGAAAAGGAGCGTTTCACAAACAAGATTTTCAAAATCCTACAGACTTAATTATTAGTATTATTCCTATTACCATTTTCGCCACGTGGACATCAATAAATTACTCATCCCCAACACAGCAATTACTATTTAACAGTTTGTGTATAGTCACGGCAATAGGTTTTAGCTTCTGGTTTCAATGCAAATTTCAGGGACAAACCGGGGATACTTACGGAGCAACAGTCGAATGGACAGAAAGCATTCTTCTCAGCTTGTCTGCAATCATTCTTCAATAGGCTGAAGACGTGTCACTCTTAAAGAAAAATCTCCACCACTCGTTTCACCAAAAGCCCTCACACGGACAATATATTTTCCAGATTCAGTAATTCGCACGAATAACAAAGAATTAGTTGAGCCATCAGGACCATCATCATTCTCAGCAACAGTTGAACCATCCATTGCCAAGAGAATTACCATCGAATCAAAATCATCAGACAGCAAGTCGATGGCAACTTGGTCTCCTTCCTGTAAATTCATCAAATAGTCTCTAGCGAAACCACCTTCCCCAGTTGGAATATCAGTCTCCGAGAGAAAATCGCTCACTTCCTGACCAGAGGCGATCGCCACAGGACGATACATTAGCTCCTCAGCCAAAACATTAGGTGCACAGCCCAATCCCAATAATAAGCACAAATAAAAGCGGTTAATCATAGAAAGTATTGGAGTGTAGATGAATAAATAATAGCCTGATATGCAGTGTTGACTTATGTGCGCAAAAAGAAAATCTCGATACTGGTTTTGCTTTTCGCTTCAGGATCGAGATTTTCTCTTTAGATATTCAATTGTAGTAAGAAGAGAAGCTTGGCATTGAGCTATTTTTCC
>JBARRZ010000262.1:0-18590 GCA_049644465.1 Limnothrix sp. | reverse complement strand
AAAGCAATTGGCGATGGTACAAACGCGCTGTATTTATCACAAACCGTTCGCTCTGGCACAGAAATTCGCCACAAAGGTTCAGTGGTGATCACTGGTGACATTAATCCTGGTGGTGTAGTCATTGCAGATAACGACATTGTCATTTGGGGTTCGCTACGGGGAGTGGCCCATGCTGGTGCGGAAGGCGATCGCGCTTGTCGGATTATGGCGCTACAAATGCAACCGCTGCAACTCCGCATTGCTGATATGGTCGCTCGTTCATCGACTAAAAATCCGGAAAATCTGCGGCCAGAAGTTGCCTATCTAAGTACAGAAGGTATCCGCATCGTGCCTGCTACTAAATTCTCTAAAAATTACGATTATGATCCAGAACAGCAAGCGTGGGAAGAGCTGCCCGATCCGATGAATCTTTAGATAAAAAGTAGTCTTTCCTGACTATTTAAAGCTCTAATCTGTGAGAAGCTTGTTTGCAATTCAAATCCCTTTATTTCTTGACGAACCCAGAAATTTATGAGTCGCGTTATCGTTGTAACCTCCGGTAAAGGAGGCGTAGGCAAAACTACCTGTACCGCTAACCTTGGTTCCGCCCTTGTGAAGTTGGGCAAAAAAGTCGCTCTAGTCGATGCGGATTTTGGTCTCCGCAATCTGGATCTGCTGTTGGGTTTGGAAAATCGTGTTGTCTATACCGCAGTTGAGGCGATCGCCGGCGAATGTCGCCTAGAACAAGCCCTCGTTAAAGATAAACGCCAGAACGGATTAGTCCTCCTCCCAGCAGCCCAGAACCGTAACAAAGAATCCGTGACCCCGACCCAAATGAAACAGCTGATCATGAAGCTAAATAAAGCTTTTGATTACATTTTGGTAGACAGTCCCGCAGGCATCGAAATGGGTTTCCGTAACGCGATCTCCGCTGCCCGTGAAGCCCTAATTGTCACCACACCCGAAATTACCGCTGTCCGTGACGCTGACAGAGTTGTGGGTCTGCTCGAAGCCTACGGGATTAAACGCACTCGTTTGATTGTCAATCGCCTCAAGCCCGACATGATCAAAATGAACGAAATGATGAGCGTTGAAGATGTGCTCGAAATTTTAGCCATTCCGCTACTTGGCATCGTGCCGGACGATAAGCAAGTGATCATTGCTAGCAATCGTGGCGAACCCCTTGTTTTGGGAGAACAAAAAAATTCTGTCCCCGCCACTGCTTTTCTCAATATTGCTCGTCGTTTAGAAGGCGAAAAAGTCCCCCTCCTTGATTTGATGTCGAGTCAAGATGGGCTAATGGCTAAAGTCCGTCGCTTTTTTGCTGGATAAAGTGTCTGCGCCCTAGATCGAGAGGTTGCCTCGTCATTATTCTTTCTTTTTAGACAATACCTATGATTCAGGAATTATTAGAAAAACTGCTGAATTGGCAAAATGATAAAAGTGGCGATGAAGCGAAACGCCGTCTCAAACTCGTGATTGCCCACGATCGCATCGGGCTGAGTTCCGACAAGGTAGAAGCCATGCGTCAAGAAATCTTGGCCGTTGTCGCGAAGTATGTAGAGATCGACCCTGATGATATGGAGTTTGATCTATCAAGTGATGATCGGATGACTGCGCTTGTCGCCAATTTGCCGATTCGTCGCATCAAGGATGAAAATCCACCAGAGTAAAAAATTTAGTCAGTGTAATTTTAAAAAGATCGAAATTTCTGTAGGTCTGGCACAATAGAGCAAGCAGTTTGCATCAGAGGAGTTTTTGTCATGTTGGCACAGGTTTTGGCGATCGCCGTGGCCTTAGGGAGCACGTTGCTATTTTTGACTGCTTTTATTTTCCCAAAACTCCATCGCCAAGATGATTTTTTTTGGAGCGCAGTCGGTTTATTTTATGCCCTAGTACTTTGGGTTTGCGCTGGGCAGATTGTTGGTGCGATATTACTGGGTCAGCTAGCAAGTGTTGTTCTGCTCGGTTGGTTTGCGTGGGAAACGCTTCGTCTACGTCAAGCGATTATTGATCCCAGCAAAATTCCGAATCTCAATAAAGTTTCTCTGATTGGCTACGTCAAACAAAGCTTCAACAAACCGAAGCCTGTTGTCGCCCCAAAAACGAAAGCGGCAAAAAACAAGTCGGAATCTACGCCAGCTGTTGCAAAATCTACTGATACTTCTGTAACGACAGAGAGTGATGCGGCAGAAGTGGCGATCGCCCCCCCTACCGTTAATCCCACAGTAGTCACCGAAACTGGCGAGGATGCATCCTCAACAGCTTTTGAGCAATCAGAGAGCGTGGCCGAAGCCGTCGAGGGCTTAGAAGAAGCATTGGCCGACACAGACACAGAAGAATTAGACGATAAAACAATTGTTTCCGGCATTGTTGTTGAAGTACCTGAAGCAGCAGATACGCCACCAGCAAAAAACGACACGACAGAATCACCAGAAGTTGATGCTAAAAAGGGATTTTCCTTTGGCCGTTTGTTTGGCCGCAAAGCTCAACCCGTTGCCGTCGCAAGCAATCCACAGGCTCTTGATCAGATTCTTGAATCAGAGGCAAGCGAGCCAGAAGACGTTGAAGCATTACTAACCGAAGCCGCAGTAGAGGAAGACGTAACAACCGAACTCTCTGAGCCGGAAACGACAGAGGCCGTTGACACAGTAGAAACCCCTGAGAACGAGCCAAGCAATTCTGAAACACCATCAGAATCTAAAGAAGACAGCTAAACATTAGGGATAGAGCCAAGAATTCGCTATGATCTCCGGTAAAAGTTTGTAGTTGAATTCGCCGCCCTATGGATACCAGAGCCTTTAA
Source organism: Limnothrix sp. (assembly GCA_049644465.1). Lineage (GTDB taxonomy): Bacteria > Cyanobacteriota > Cyanobacteriia > Cyanobacteriales > MRBY01 > MRBY01. The sequence goes on along the minus strand of JBARRZ010000262.1, from coordinate 15,806 downwards.
ACGTTCCCTCAACCACTCCAAGAATTATCATCGCCAAGGATTTGGGCACACGCAAGAAGTCGCTGGCATGATGACTAATGAATATCAAAGCAGCTTAATTCAAGAGATTCGTGCAAATAATTACCGCTTGACGCGTGGTGATGTGACGATTTATCTGGCGGAAGCGTTTGGTTTTTGCTGGGGTGTGGAGCGAGCTGTAGCGATGGCATATGAGACGCGCAAGCAATTCCCAACAGAAAAAATTTGGGTCACTAATGAAATTATTCACAATCCCTCGGTCAATCAGCGACTGCGGGAAATGAATGTGCATTTCATCGAGCTAATTGATGATGTTAAAGATTTTAGTGGTGTTGCCCAAGGCGATGTGGTGATTTTGCCTGCTTTTGGGGCGACGGTGCAGGAAATGAAGCTGCTGAATGAGCGCGGCTGTACTATCGTCGATACGACTTGTCCGTGGGTTTCTAAGGTCTGGACTTCTGTGGAAAAACACAAAAAACAAGATCACACTTCAATCATTCACGGTAAATATAAGCATGAGGAAACAGTCGCGACGAGTTCTTTTGCGGGGACTTATTTGGTTTTGCTGAATCTTGATGAGGCCAACTATGTGCGCGATTACATTCTCAAGGGCGGCGATCGCCAAGCATTTTTAGACAAATTCAAAAATGCTTATTCTGAAGGTTTTGACCCCGATACGGATCTTGACCGGGTCGGCGTGGCGAACCAAACTACGATGCTCAAAAGCGAGACAGAGATGATGGGCAAACTCTTTGAGCAGACGATGTTAGAGAAGTTTGGGCCAACAGAACTTAATAGTCACTTTATGAGCTTCAACACCATCTGTGATGCGACCCAAGAGCGCCAAGATGCGATGTTTGGTCTCGTCAAAGAAAATTTGGATTTGATGGTTGTGATTGGCGGTTTCAATTCTTCTAATACGACTCATCTACAAGAAATTGCGGTCGAAGAAAATATTCCTTCCTACCACATCGACAGCGGCGATCGCCTCCTCGCAGGCAACATCATCGAACACAAACCCTTGCACGAAGAGATTACAACCCAAGCCCATTGGCTCCCTGAAGGCAAGCTCAGAATCGGGATCACTTCCGGTGCATCCACTCCCGATAAAGCTGTCGAAGATGTGATTGCCAAGATCTTTAGCGAAAAAGCGCAACCCGTGGCGATCGCCTAAGGCCAAGATTTTTGTTGTCACTCTAAATTATCTAACTTAAAAACCCCGTAACAAAATCGTTACGGGGTTTTGATAGCGCTGAATTATTATTTTGTGAAGGCGAAAACACTGTTAATCGCGTTGTAGCTCACCCAAATACTTGCGCAAATAGGGCGAAAAAACTTCGTAAATAAGCGTCAACGGTTTACCAGCATGCCAAAACAAATAGTGTCGCCCCCAGAAAGGCCCTTCCTCTTGAAAAGCGTTTTCTAGCTCAGGCGATCGCCCACAATAAATCCCCTGAATATCCCGATAAAGCTCCGTATGCAACCGCGACAAACTTTCCCAAATCGGCAAACTGCGGTTCTGCAAATAATCATCCACATGATCTGCATCCCACCAAGACGTCGCGTAAGCTAACCGCTGGCCCGAAGCCGTCCTCAGCCAAACCTGACGGCGTAAATGCGGTGTCGAAATCGCCGAAATCAAACTAGGCGCACCGTCATTTCCTGCCGCGATCGGTGACATATCAATCACATCCACTTCAATTTCTTCACGCGTCAGCAGACCCAAATGTCGTGTCGGCGAGCCATCTCCTAACAACAAAATTTGCCAAGCAGGTGCCAATTGTTCATGGGGCAAACCCGCTTGAACTTGCTCAACCCCTCCCTGCCAAAGCGGCTCAAGCCTGTGCCATGGATGCGGAGAAACTAATGGAGACGGAGAATTTAGTGCTGCAGTCAAAACTCTTCACAAAACTTCAACAAATTACGACTTCGATCATAAACAATTCCAGAAAACCTTGCCGCTCTTATAGAAAAATTGCCATAAATCATCTCCATTTCCCCAGACGCTCCAATACAAAACGATGGAAACAAAATTAGCTTTACATTTTGTGGATATCACTGCGTCAAAGACAAAACGCTTACAATTGACACACCTAGAGCAATATGCTTTGATTGTATATTGGCTACGAATCCGTGTTTTTTGTCCTATTAGAAGTTTTTTAGTAACACCAATGGTAAAGCTCCGTCTAAAGCGTTTCGGTAAAAAAAGAGAAGTCAGCTATCGTATCGTCGCTGCTCAAAGCACTAGTCGTCGTGACGGTCGTCCCCTAGAAGAGCTTGGTTTCTACAATCCCCGCACTGATGAAACTCGTCTCAACGTTCCCGCAATCGTTAAGCGTCTCCAAGATGGTGCTCAGCCTACAGAGACCGTTCGCAGTATTCTAAACAAAGCCAAAGTATTTGACCAAGTTAATGCCTAACTCCGACAGTTCACCTAGCACTTCAGACCAATCTGCGCCAGACTATGGCGCGATTGTTCGGTTTCTCTTAGAGCCGCTGATTGATGAGCCTAGCTCTTTGAAAGTAGATTGCGAGCAACTTAGTAGCCGCGACAAGATTTGGATGCGTGTTGCATTTGAGCAAGAGGATAAGGGTAAAGTCTTTGGTCGAGGTGGCCGTAATATCAAAGCAATTCAGACTGTTTTGAATTCTTCTGCGATGGAAGCAAATCAGCAGATTCATCTGGATGTCCACGGCAATGTGAATGAAGAAGCTGCTGGGTCGAGAGGGCGTTCGAGCTTCTCTCGGGGTGACCGAGGTGGAGATGGCCGCAGAAGCCGTTCTTCTTCGAATAATCGACCGCACACAAAGAAGCCTTCGCCTCAGTTGCGATCGCAGCAGAACGATAGCTAGTGATGTAGATTCAAGTTTTAAACGAAATCGCAATTACGTTCAATCAAAACTATTTTTTCAATTCAATTGATTTTCAACCTTGCTTCGGCAAGGTTTTTTTGTGGCCACAATTCAATTTTGCCAATAAAAACAAGCAAGATTTTCGCGGGTTAATCTTCTATTTGGTAGCCGAGTTCGGCAAGGTTGATGCGGGATTGTCGCCATTTTGGTTGCACTTTGACGAATAATTCTAGATAAACTTTGCCGGCAATCAGTTTTTGGATTTGTTGGCGTGCGGCTGTGCCGATTTGTTTGAGCATAGATCCTTTTTTACCGATGAGGATGCCTTTTTGGGAGGAGCGTTCGACGTTGATGGCGGCGCGCACTTCGGTTAATTCTGGGGCTTCGTTGATTTGCTCAATAACGATCGCCACTGAGTGGGGGACTTCTTGGCGGGTGTGTAACAAAATTTGCTCGCGAATTAGTTCGGCGATGATGAAGCGTTCGGGTTGATCCGTGACTAAATCTGGCGGGTAGTAGTAAGGCCCGGTTTCAAGGGTGTCGGTCAGAATGTTCTGGAGGCTGTTGAGGCGATCGCCATTCAGTGCGGAGAACTCTTGTAATGTCCACTGATTCTCTTCGGCTAGTTCCTGATATGACCGGAGAATATGGGGTTTTCCGTCGGGACGCTGGTCAATTTTGTTGACGCCGAGAATGACGTTACTTTCTGTTTTTTTGAGAAAATCAGCAATGAAAAGATCGCCTTTGCCGAGTGGCACAGAACCATCGACGATAAACACAATTAGATCGACTGCACCGACTGTACTACGGGCATTTTTGACTAAAATCTTGCCGAGTTCGTGGTGGGGTTTATGAATGCCGGGCGTGTCTACAAAAATGATTTGCGCTGTGTCTGTGGTGAAGATGCCTCGCAAGCGATTGCGGGTCGTCTGGGCGATGGGCGACGTAATGGCGATTTTTTGACCCACCAGTTTGTTCATGAGGGTGGATTTCCCTACGTTAGGACGACCCATTAAGGCGACGAAACCGGACTTAAAGCCTTCGGGTGCAACGGGGATGGTGGGGGTCAAAAGAATATCGCTGGTCATAAAGTCGGTAATAGCGGATGTGTCTATCTTACTCGTTCAATACGCCGCCATAACCACGGAACAACTTCTGTAACGCTGAGGGCGATCGCCAGATAACGAATGTAGTTGAGAGCGGCAAATTCTGGAAGTAAGGCAGTCAGCTTGCTCAGCACAAGATAAACCGGCACGACGACGGCAAACCCGAAAAAGCCAAGCAATATTTTTTTCAAAACAGTGGTTGGTGGCTGGTGTAAAACTTTGGATACAGGGAAAAAGCCGATAAACACGCCCATCAAAGGCCCCAATGGTGCGTAGGCGATCGCCATCAGCAAGCCCACTAACCAGACTAAAAGCTTTTGACTGAGCTGATAGATCGGCACAATTTCGATACGACCAATCCACAAGCCAAGCGTGATCCAAAAAATACCCAGCAAAGTGCCCGCCGCAATATCTACCGGAAAATGAACACCAAGATACATCCGCGAGGTACAAACGACAGCAATAATTAGAAGAGCGCAGATCCACAGCCATACTTTTTTATGAACGCAGGCGATCGCCCCCCAGAACGTCACAATCCCCTGCGCATGGCCACTCGGAAAACTAAAACTACCCGCCGTCGCCAACGCTTCCACTGTCGCCACATCAGGATTCAGCACATACGGTCTGGGCAACATAAAAATATTTTTAATTAAAAAATTACTCACGATGCTTAACGCAAATAAAAGCGCCAACTGGCGACCATGACGCGGACTGACTAACCAAAAATACAAACTCAAGAAAAAAACGTAAGCAGGCGCATCTCCCAGATGAGTCACCCACAAAAAAAAGGACAACCAGCCCTCACCAGACAAAAAACTCTGTAAAAACTCAATTATCGACATTGCGTTAAAGTAAAAAGACCAAAAAGATTGTCCGCCGCAAATTCATCACTCTTCGCCGCATGACCTCCATCCTAGTTCCCTCGCCGCGCCTGAACCAACCCACAATCAAAACATTACCCAATGACTTGACCATAATCGCCGAACAAATGCCAGTCGATGCCGTTAGTCTTAATATTTGGGCAGACGTGGGTTCAGCCGTCGAAGCAGACAGTATTAATGGCATGGCTCATTTTTTAGAGCATATGGTTTTTAAAGGGACACCGAATATTGCCAGCGGCGAATTTGAACAACGCATCGAGGCGAAAGGTGCAGTCACCAATGCTGCCACCAGCCAAGAATATACCCATTACTACATTACTTGCGCTCCCCAAGATTTTGCTGAGCTGGCGCCACTCCAATTAGATGTTGCGCTGAATCCGAGTATTCCAGATGATGCTTTTGAGCGAGAACGCCATGTGGTTTTAGAAGAAATTCGTCGCTCAGAGGACAATCCTCGCCGTCGTACTTATTTCCGCGCGATTGAAACTGGCTTTGAACGGTTGCCTTATCGTCGCCCTGTACTTGGCCCTAGCACTGTGATCGAAAATCTTAAGCCGCAGCAGATGCGAGATTTTCACGATTTTTGGTATCAGCCCCACCGCATGACGGCAGCGGTTGCGGGTAATCTAGATGGCGATCGCCTGATCGAATTAGTCTCTGACGCGTTCGATAAACTTTACCAACCTAAAACAGTTAAAGCCGTCCCAACTTTTAGCAATCTTGACCCAGAAGCCTCATTTGATCGTATTGTCCGCCGCAGCTACGAAGATGAAGGGTTGCAGCAGGCACGGTTAGTGATGATGTGGCGTGTACCGGGTATGACTCAGCTCGAAGAAACCTACGCCCTCGATATTTTGGCAACAATTTTGGGACAAGGAAAAGTGTCGCGTTTGGTACAAGAACTGAGAGAAAAGCGCGGCCTTGTAACCCAAATCAGCGTGAGCAATTTCACCCAGAAACAACAGGGTGTTTTCTATATTTCGGCTCAGTTACCGGCGGAAAATATTCCAGAAGTTGAAGCCGCAATCATTGAGCAGATTCGCGAGATTCGAACTAATTCCGTTTTTGCCCGCGAGCTAGACAGAGTGAAAACGCAAGTTGCTAACCGTTTTGTATTTGGAAATGAACGGCCCAGCGATCGCACAAATCTTTATGGCTATTATTACGCGCTGCTTGGTGATCTTGAACCGGCTCTAAACTATCCGAAGTTAATTCAAGATATCTCACTCGACAGTATTCAATCTTCTGTACAGCAATATTTAGATCCTGAAGCTTATGGTGTGGTTAGCCTAACACCGCCGAGCAAATAAGCCTCAGTCTTCGAGCGCAAGCAATGTCAACTAGCAGCACCCCAGCGGAAAATCGCAGATCCCCAAGATAGTCCCGCACCAAATCCAGAGGTGACGATCAAGTGACCTGGTTTGATTTTACCGGCGGCGATCGCCTCATCTAGCGCGAGCGGAATTGAAGCCGCAGATGTGTTGCCATACTCGTGTAGATTGGCGATTACTTTTTCTGTCGGCAATTTTAGACGTTTGGCAACTGCGTCAATAATTCTTTGGTTCGCTTGATGCAAGACTAGCCAGTCAATATCTGCCGCTGTTAAGTTGGCTCGGAACAACGTTTTTTCAACAACTTCCGGCACTTTCGCTACTGCAAACCGATAGACATCGCGGCCATTCATCGAGACAGTCTGATATTCACCTTTCTGAATCGAAACGTCATTAATTAAATACTTAGGCTTGCTTGTGTACGACAAATTAAGGGAGTGATGCTGGCTACCGTCGCTATACATCTCAAATCCGAGGAGCTGATCCACTGAACTCTGCTGACAGACTACCGCACCAGCACCATCACCAAATAAAACACAAGTATTGCGATCGCCCCAATCTACCCAACGCGACAGCACATCTGCACCGATCACCACAATATTTTCAAACGTGCCCGTACGTAGATACTGAGCAGCCGTCACCAACGCGAAAACGAAGCCCGAACAAGCAGCCGTCAGATCAAACGCCACTGCATTTGTTGCCCCAATTAAGTGTTGCACCTTGGCCGCACTGCCGAATAAATCATCCGGTGTCGAAGTCGCTAGCAACACTAAGTCAATCTCTTCTGGCTGGAGATGAGCTGCGGCGATCGCCTTCCTTGCCGCTTCAGCCGATAACTCACTCAGACTGCTCTCCTCTTCCAGTAAATGACGATTACGAATTCCCGTACGCGTTCGAATCCAGTCATCAGAGGTTTCGACCAATTGACTCAGATCATCATTGCAAACGACCGCTTGCGGCGTGGCAGAGCCACTTCCCACAATGGCAATACCTGCCCCATCAAATTTCAATGCTTGACTCCCTTACTTCCTCGGAGATGATTCATCTGATAGTAATTCATTAATCGTTCTTTTTCTATCATCCCTCCTTTACCCCAGCCTGTTCCATTAGTAGTTGATGTTCCTTGGTATAACTCTGAATCCGTTGTATCACCTCATTATCAATCGCTTCCTTTGCCAAACGAATCGCATTAAAAATCGAAGGCGCTTTCGAGCTACCATGCCCAATAATACAAACCCCAGCGACCCCAAACAACAGCGCACCACCGTGTTCCGCATGGTCAATTCTTTGCTTGACACGGCGTAAATTAGGCATCAAGACCATCGCCCCAGCCTTACCTCGCAGACCACGAGGCAACTCTTCTTTCAAAATTTGCAGCACAACAGAACCCACAGACTCCGCAAACTTTAGCAAAATATTGCCAGTAAAACCGTCACAGACAATGACATCAAACTCACCAGAAAGTACATCCCGTCCTTCTGCGTTTCCTTTAAACGGAATTGCTGGATTTTCTGTCAGTAGTTCGTGGGTTTTTAACGCCAACTCGTTACCTTTAGAAGGCTCTTCACCAATATTTAGTAAACCTACTTGAGGCTCTTTATTTCCCAAAACATATTTGCTGTAGATCGTGCCCATAAGCGCAAATTGCTCTAAATACTTCGGGCGACTATCTACATTTGCGCCGACATCAAGCACAATTACAGCTCTTTCTGGGTCAAGGGTCGGGAAGACTGCACCGATCGCCGGACGATCAATGCCTTTAATTCGTCCTAATTTTAATAGGGCAGAAGCCATTGCTGCTCCAGAATGCCCAGCGGAAACGACAGCATCTGCTTTTTTCTTGCGGACAAGCTGCATCGAAACATTGATTGAAGATTTTGGTTTGCGGCGAATAGAAACAATCGGTTCTTCGCACATTTCTACAACGTCTTCTGCTTCGACGACGTGCAAAAATTCGTTGGGTGTTTTGAGGTGTTCGTCTAAATATTTTTGAATAATTTTGGGGTCACCAACTAGAAAAATTTCTACTTCTAATTCTTCTGCGGCTCGGATTGCTCCGGCAATAATTTCGTCTGGAGCGTGGTCTCCGCCCATAGCGTCTACTGCTATTTTTGCGCGTGTCGATGACATGTTAATTAAGAATAAAAGCTTTCCACATATTAGCAGAAGGCTGTTGGGTGCTAATTAGTTAGCCTTGGTCAATTTTCGGTGGTACTATCGATGGTCAAACGGGCTGTTTGATCTTAGTTCTTGAATTTTCTGTAATGGATGTTTTGCCTGCATGTTGAGAGCGATCAGTCTTGGCTTTTTGAGTTTGATGGGTAATGTATTGAAGCCGGAGCCACTGCCTGATGTGATTCCGTATCGGGCTTTGACTTGGGAAAATGCGGCGGTTTTCGAGCTGAGCTATGAGGAGGATCCGCAAGTTCAACAAATGGTGCAGGGTTATGTGAATCAGTTGGCGAGTGGGGGAAAGCAGGCGGCTCTGCAAGGTGTTTGGATTCAGTCGGAATGGCTGGAACTGGGGCAGAACGAGGGGACAACGCCATTGTCTGCGGCTTCTTTGACGAAGGTGGCAACAACTTTAGCTGCTTTAGAAAAATGGCCTTTGGATCACCAATTTACGACACAGGTTTATACGACTGGTACGGTCAATAATGGGGTGTTGTCGGGTGATTTGATTGTGCTGGGTGGTGATGATCCGCTGTTTGTCTGGGAGGAGGCGATCGCCGTCGGTAATGCGATTAATCAAGCAGGAATTCGGCAAGTGCAGGGCAACTTACTGGTGGTTGGTGATTTTTCGATGAATTATGCGGTCGATATGGTGGTCTCGGCCCAAACGCTACGGATGGGAATGGATCAGCGGCAGTGGAATCGTGAAGTAAGCCGTCAATATAACAGAATGAAACCGGGCACAATGAAGCCTCAGGTGGCGATCGCCGGGACTGTACAAAAACTAGCAGAGCTACCGGATGGCGCAACATTGCTTTTAACTCACGAATCGCTCGAGCTATCAGAAATTCTTAAGCTGATGAACATCTACAGCAACAATGCTATTGCCGAGGCGATCGCCAAAAATCTCGGCGGTGGCAAAGCTATGGGCGAAAGAGTGGCTCAACAATTAGGCTTGCCCGTCGCAGAAGTTCAACTAATCAACGGTTCTGGCCTAGGCGTCGATAACCGAATTTCCCCTAGAGCCGCCGTTACCATGTTTCAAGCAATCGATGAGGCGATCGCCGCCGAAACCATCGCCATTTCCGATCTATTTCCCGTCGCCGGACGCGATGAACGTGGCACCATGCAAGGCCGCAATATGCCAAAAGGCATCGTCGCCAAAACCGGAACCCTCAACCAAGTCAGTGCCCTCGCAGGCATGATTCCGACCAGCAACCACGGCAACGTCTGGTTTGCCATCATCAACAACGGAACTTGGGACGTCAGCGGTTACCGTAAACAACAAGATCAACTACTCCAACAACTAGACAGCCACTGGCAACTCACCCCCTTGTCCTCCATGCTGATTGACATCTCAAAAGACTATTTCGGTAATCCCGATCGCATCCAACAAGAATCCCTCTGAGCGAACCACAACCCGCACTTACACCCCCTACCTTGACCAGAATTTAGAATGGCGACGCGGAGAATTGGTGAAGGAAAATTTTCTTTAAAGCAAAGATTTCAATCAAAAGACAAATCATTTCACCCTGTCTTATTGTCTCCCAGTCTCCCTTTCTCCCAATCTCCCTTTCTCCCAGAGTTTTTCTTTGAGTTTTTTGCCCGAACTCACGTAACTTTAAGTTTACTCAGCGATTTCGAGCCGAAATTTCAGAATATGCCAAAATGAGAGCAACCCAAATCCCTCAAGGTTTTTCTACCCTAAAGGCGGTAACCCAAGCACCATGGAATGGCACCTTACAGACGCTCAAAGCTTGTCAATAATTGACCAAGAAGTCGGAGAACATTCATTCTCCCCAGCAGAATACGAAATCGTCCGCCGTGTGATTTACGAAACAGCAGACTTTGAATATCGTCACCTCATCCGTTTCTCCGAACGTGCCCTTCAGGCCGGAGCCGCCGCTCTTGCTGCCCGCAGCACCATTGTCGTTGACGTACCCATGGTGCAAGTTGGGATCGTTAATAATCTCCAAAATACATTTGCGAATCCTGTTTATTGCAGCTCCGAAACTTTAACGCGTCCTAGAAAAGACAAAACTCGTACCGCATGGGGCATCGAAACCCTAGCCAAACGCTACCCAGAAGCTATTTTCATTGTCGGTCAATCGCAAACATCGCTAGCTAGCCTTGTGTCGCTGATTAATGCCGAAGAAATTCGTCCCGCTTTAGTGATCATCACACCCGCCACTTTTATCACTGGCGATGAATCGCGGCTACATCTTCAAGATTCCGTTATTCCTTACATTTATATTAATGGGCGTAAAGGCAGTTCTGTTGTTGCGGTAGCCATCATGAACGGTCTGATTGATCTGTCATGGCAAGCATACGGCCAAGATCTTTCTTCGACTTCGTAGCGCTACTTTCTACTGTTCGAGTCAATATAACTCAGAGGAAAATGTAACAGAATGTTGCAATAAACGAGATAGGCGTTACAATACTTATTAACTGCTTGACTGAGTAGTAATAATGTCTATCACTTCATTTAGGAGTTATTATCATGGAAAATCAAGACAGTAAGTTTGGTTTCAACGACTTCGCTGAGAACTGGAACGGCCGTCTCGCAATGTTGGGTTTCGTCATTGGTATGCTGACAGAACTTTTGACCGGTAAAGGTATTTTGGCCCAACTCGGCCTAATGTAATTTCAAATTTGTTTGGTATGGAGCATTAATTAAATAGATTTTGTGAGGGGGGCTTGTAGCCCTCTTTTTGTTTGCATTACAATTAAGGACACAACAACGATAATCTCTTGAATTTGAATAGCAAATTTTGTGATTTTATTTTGTCGCGCTAACGTTCGCTACTTGTTGTTTGATTTTTTCTCCTCGGAATTTCATCTAATGTCTTCACACATCAGACAAGTTACGCCGACAAAAAACCAAGATTCGCTTCAATGCTTGGTGAGAACAATCCGGTTGGGTGAGGGTGAATTTTCGATTGTTTTGGTCAATGCAGAGACTGTTCAGGAACGTCTTGCTATTCTGCGGGATTTGCGGGAGGCGATCGCCCCTATAGAGATCCGCGAGCTTTGGTTGCACCCGACAGTAACAGATATTTATGGGGCCGTTGAACCCCAGCTATTTCATCAACACCCGAGAGTATTAAGTATTTCCGGCTTAAATCACTTAGAAAATTTGGCGATCGCTCTACAACGCGCCAATTTTTCTCGAGACCGCTTTCAAAAGTATTGTCCATTTACGATGATCTGGTGGATTGACGACAAAGTAAGCAAAGAGCTTCGCCGTTACGCTCCCGATCTCAGCAGTTGTCTGACTACACCAATTCATATTGCAACAACAGAAATTGGTCAGTCTACCGATGATAAAAAACAGCAAGCGAAGCAAAAAAGTCTTGTTTATTCGTAGCTATTTTCATACGTAAATTTTGTGAAAAAACAGCGATTCCTAGTATTCTGCTTGCTGACGGTAAGCTCAGTTTAATTTTGGGCGAACGTGTCTGTAAGCAAAAATTGACCTCGGATAATTTCCTAGTCAGTTGGCTGAATATATTATTCAAGAATATGTGTCTTTATATGGGCAGAGGGGGAGTCGAACCCCCACAACCGAAGTCGCCACATTTTGAGTGTGGTGCGTCTACCAATTTCGCCATCCGCCCTTGGATAAGCCTTTAGAATTATACTCCGAATGTTCGGCTTGAAGCAAGCAAGAATATTCTTGAGAACCAGACCACTGCCGAATCGCTTGGGCGCGAATGACGGGTACAGGGTGACTCAGTTGTCCTGCTTGGTTTTGCTGAAGGATTGTCCCTAACTGGCTTTGGCTAATGGCTTCGTAGGCGTTGGCCTGTTCCATAAAAGCGTCAAGGTTGAGCAGAGGCGCGAGGGACGGTGACCCTCCGGCTAGTTTCATCAGTACAGACATGACAATTCTGGGATCTTGGCTCACCAAAAAAGCAGCGCGATCGCAGCTCAATTCGGCGCAACGTAACCAAGACATCATTTGCTCTTGCATTGATTGGGCGACCAAGGTTCCCCATCCAGCAGGCAAAGCGCTAGTCGCTAAAACAAACAGGTTGGCGAGGGTCAGGTAAACGCCGTGTTCACATTTGAGATGTCCGAGTTCGTGAGCCATAACGGCTTGCAGTTCGGCTTCGGTGAGCATCTCCACAAGAGAAGTATGAATCACCATAAATGGCTTTTCACCCCGCATCGCGAAAGTGTAGGCGTTCGGGACTGGATTTTGTTGGATATAAAGATCTGGGGTATCAAGATCTAAAATTTTGCAGGCGTCTGCTAACAGTTTGTGCAAATGAGGCAGTTGGCGATCGCCGACCAAAATACTAGATGCGAGATTATTAAACCGAAACATTTGTTCCGCCGTCGAACCCAGCACAGAGCGAATAATCAGATCCAGACCCGGTAATTGCTTTAGATTATTTGTGGCTTCAAGGTCTAGCGGATGACGAAATTGGTCAGCTTTTAGCCCAATAAAATGATGTTTGATATCAGTCATAATCTCAGTTGGAAATCGTTATTCCGTCAGCCAGTTTTTTACTTTTTGTAGATCTTTCCAGTCCGGCTTACGCTTAAAGCCATCTTCAATATTCTCTAAAACATCTGCGCGCACTTCTTCGCTAAAATCCATTACTTTCTGAACTAGCTCGATATGGCGACGGACACCCTTACCGCCAGTCCCCAATAATGCCAAGGCCAGATTGATATGAGCTTGGGGATTGCGGTGATCAACTTTTACACTGCGCTGCGCTGCGGGTAAAGCCAATTCAGGTTTGTCGCGCAACAAATGTAACCAAGCAACACAGCTCCATGCGGCTGCATTTTTGGGGTCAAGGCGGCAAATTTCCAAAAATTCCGGTAAGAGTTCTTCTGGAGATTCGCCGGCGTCGTAACGTTTAAAGCCTTCTTCAAACCGTTGTTCGATGGTGAGTTCGGTCATAGTTCAATAATGAGATTTAGAAAGTAAGTCTGTGATTCACTGAAACCAGATCTAGTAAATCAGCAAAGGACTTATTATTAAACCCCAAAAGACTTGCCACAGCCACAGGTTTGGTTAGCGTTAGGATTTGTAAACTGGAAGCCGCCGCCAATCATCGCGGTGCTGTAATCCAAAACTAGGCCGTAGAGATATAACAGGCTTTTTTTGTCGCAAATAATTTTAAAACCGTCAGCGTAGTCGAATACATCGTCATGCTCGGTGACGTTTTCTGGTACGTCAAAGTCCATCATATAAGACATGCCAGAGCAGCCTCCTTGGCGTACACCGACGCGTAACCAGAGATCTGTGCCCTGCTGTTGGCGGAGCATTAAAACATGCTTTAGGGCTGTTTCTGTCAGTTGGATTCCAGATTTTACTGCTTCTGTTGCTTGTGTCATGACCGCTTATAAAGGCTTTGGGTAAACCACAATATAGTTTCGTGCTTTTTTATTTTAGCTGCTAGCTGGGGTATCAGGTGAAGTGGGGGGCGATCGCCGCTCCAGATTTTCGATCTCCGGCAACTCTTCTAACAACAATCGCGAAGACTGCATATTTCCAGACAACCGCTTCAGCAACTGTGGACGCGGGTCATGTAGCAAATAAATCAGCTCATCCGCAGCTTTTAATTCGTCCAGCGATCGCAAGACCATCAACGTCTCATCACGGCGAATCAACAACGGCAACAATTCACCCGAATCAATCAGACTATAAAAATTGAGACGCTTGAAATCCAGTTTTTCATCCGTCTTTTCCGATGTTGGGATCATCGTTTTACCCAGCTTGACCTGTTGATCGCGAATATATTGATTCCAAGTTTTGACCGAAAATCCACCCGCAAAAACCTGACTAATCTTGGCCTTATTTACCGTCGCATTTTCCCCGTCGCCCTGCTCAAAAAAAGCAACAACACGAGGAGGCTGAAACTCTTCTACCGCTCGTTGTGCCAGCACCAAATTTACCTCACCATTGCTCGTCAGGGCCATAAACGTCCCCATCGAACTAATGCCAATTTCTTCTAAAACATCAGCATCCAACGCACTACTTTGATACACTTCCAAGCCCGCTGCTTTCGCCTCATCACAAGCCTCAGCATCCGTATCAACAATCACAACTGATTCTCCCTGCTCTTGAAATAAGCGCGCCACTAAACGACTCAAAGGATTAGAACCGACGATTACAGCGCCCTTTGCATCAGAAGAAGTGATATTGAGCTGGTTTGCGATCCATTTTGCTGAGAGACCTTGAACAAAAACGGTCATCAAAATTGTCAAAAAGACCAAAGCTTTAATAGAAGCGCCACCGTTAAAACCTCGATCCGTCAAAATAATTGCAAACAGAGAAGCAACGGAAGCCGACACAATTCCCCTCGGTGCAACCCAAGCCACAAAAAACTTTTGTTGCCAATTCAAATCGCTATTAGCCGTACAGAGAGCAACACTCAGCGGTCTAACGACAAACATCAATGTCGCTACTGTGAAAAAGCTGCCCCAGCCAAGGGCGACAATACTAGCAAGGGAAAGGTCAGCCGCAAGCAGGATAAATAGTACCGACACACAAAGTACGGTTAGCTGACTTTTAAAACGGCGCAAGAGACGTTCTTCTGGGATAGAAAAATCTCTGAGGACAATCCCGGCAACGACAACAGCCATTAATCCTGATTCAGCGCGGATTGATTGGGCGAACCCAAATAAGCCCCAGATTCCGGCCAGCACTAATAAGTTTTTTAAGTCTTCAGAAAGGAATGAGGCAAGACGCAAAAATTTGCCCATGAGCCACCCGCCGATCGCCCCAATGACTGCTCCAAAGCCTAAACGGACAACGAGACCGCCAGCAATTTCGAGTAGTCCGGCATCGGCATTAAGGATGGTGTCAAGCACGACTACTGCAAGGATTGCGCCGACGGGATCAATGAGTACACCTTCGCCTTCGAGTAAAGTCGCTACTTTGCGATCTACGGCAACTTGTTTCAGTAGGGGGCCAACGACGGTTGGGCCAGTAACGACGACAAGTGCGGCATAAAGGAAGGCGATCGCCCAAGGAAATTCAGCGAGATAATGAGCAGCCAATCCGCCG
This sequence comes from Limnothrix sp., assembly GCA_049644465.1. Classification (GTDB taxonomy): domain Bacteria; phylum Cyanobacteriota; class Cyanobacteriia; order Cyanobacteriales; family MRBY01; genus MRBY01. The sequence continues at coordinate 418 of JBARRZ010000262.1, read as the reverse complement.
CCAAACAGCGTAATCAATGTCCCAAAGGTCACCAAATTACGGAGGCTACCGGATACTTCATTCAGTTCCTTGAGCTGGAGATTCAGGCCCCCTTCAAACAAAATAATTGCAACAGCCAAAGACACCAGCACTTCTAGACCGACACCCAATTCACTCGGATGTAGGACAGACAGACCATCAACGCCTAACGCAATACCAAAAATAAGCAGCAGCACAATGCTAGGAATCTTGATGAATTCCCCTAAAACTTGAGCACTGATGCCTGCGCAAACAGCGATGATGATTTGCAATGTAATGCTAAAAGAGTCTGCCATACGAGATTAAAAAAGATGGCACAAAACATCAAAAATGTTGCCACGTCACAAATTAATCAAAGTATAGCTTCTTGGTTGATTTGCCCCTAGTTTCCTCGTATTTC
>JBARRZ010000261.1:0-9106 GCA_049644465.1 Limnothrix sp. | reverse complement strand
GATCTAGAGCGAATTAAGCTTTTTTATGGTGATAATCTTGCTTTTCGTAAAAAGATGTTCCAAGAGTTATTGCGGTTTATTCCTCAGTATTTTGCGGATCTGCAGGTGGCGATCGCCGCGCAAAATTTTGACCAAGTCGTTTACCATGCCCACCGTTTGCGGGGTTCTCTAACTTCTGCCAGCGTGCACCGAGTGCCGGAGTGGTGCGAAGCCATTGAGACGGCTGCCACTCAAGAAGATTTTGTGGAAATCCAAAGTTTAGAGGCGCTAATTCGAGTGGGTTTGGAAGAAACGATTGCATTTTTAGAGCACTACGTCGAGACGCATTAGTCTGCTGGGATTGGTCTTATGAATAAAGACTTCAGACCGGGCGATCAGGTTCAATAAGTTGATCTGCATTGGCGATCGCCCAGTTCATTTGCCGCAAAATGCCGCGCAACATCGCTGTTTCTGCACTACTGAGATTAGTGCGATTGTAGAGACTCCGAAATTTCGTCATGCGCGCTTCGGCGGTGTGGGGCTGGAGATAGCCGATTTTTAGCAACAGATTTTCTAAATTTTGGTAGTACCCTTCGAGAGCATCAAGATCTGCCAAATCTTGGGGTAACTGAGTCGGCTGATTGATGATTTCGTTTTGGCTCAAACTGCGTAGTTCATAACAACAGACGGCGATCGCTTGTGCGAGATTGAGCGACGTATAGGCGGCGGCTGTCGGGATACAAACCAATCGCTGAGCATGGTTTAGTTCAACATTGCTGAGGCCGTGATTTTCGCGTCCAAAAATAATGGCGCTGGGCGTTGCGTCTGCCAAAACCCACGGTAAAGCCTCTTTCGGGGTTTCGACTTTAAGCGGTAAGTCTCGTAATAATCCGGTGGTGGCGATCGCCTTTTTACAACCCTTTAAACCGGCTGCCAAAGTTTCGACAACCCTTGCTTTTTCTAACAAATCTGCTGCATGGACGGCCATCAAGCGCGCCTCTTCACCCAAATGATCGCAGCGAGGATTGACTAAAACCAGTTGGGACAAGCCCATATTTTTCATCGCGCGGGCGATCGAGCCAACATTTAAAGCGCCCGCAGGTTCTACGACCACGATCCGAATATGCTCAAGGCTTTCCAATTTAATCTCGTGCTCCGATGCGATGCCTAGCTATATCCTGAAGCCAGCCGGGACAGATTTCAAGACGGGCGATCGCCTGCCCAAGAGAATCCGCTTTTTGACAGAGCCAGACAGTAAGGGCAAATGAGTACTTTAATAAAGGTATCTATGATTTATGTAAGGTAAAAAATGTCGCGACGCAATCCACTGGCAGCCATCCTTTTCGCCGCAACTATCTGGGGAACTTTCGCCACAACGGCCAACGCTGAGAACGTAAAAGTTACTTCCCTCGGTAGCCACGCTGGAGAATTTTGCGCCCGCGATCGCGCCTTTGTTTTTGAAGATCCCAATGGTTTACGCATTCTCTACGATGCAGGCCGAACCGTTGCCGGAGCCGCAGATCCACGTTTAGGTGATATTGATGTGGTGTTGGTGAGTCATGTGCATGGTGATCATTTGGGCGATCGCCGGATTGAAAAAGTAAACGATGGTGATTGCGGACAACCCAAGACCGAAATTAGTACGATTCCCAACTCCAACAGCGTTGATATTGCGATGGCGAAGAACGCAACCATTGTTGTCGGCAGTGAGATGGAAGATTTTTTAGCAAATAAAGTTGCAGCACTCGGCGGCGATCCTAACTCAGTGCAATTAGTTCGTTTTGGCGGTTCTCGCACGATCGAAGGTGTGAGTTTCACGACCGTTCCGGCTGCGCATTCTAATGGTCTGAGCGGTGATTTTATCGAAGGGGAATTGGGCGAACATCTCAGCGCAGCAGGGTTGAATGCTTACGTTGGCCCTCCAACCGGTTATGTCATTACATTTTCGAATGGTCTTGTCGTCTATCTTTCTGGTGATACGGGAGTTACAGCCGAGCAAGCAACGGTTGTTCGCGGTCTCTATGGTGCAAAATTGGCGGTGATCAATATTGGCGATACGTTTACAACCGGCCCGAAGGAAGCAGCCTACGTGATTGATGAATTAGTTAAACCCAATGCGGCGATCGCCTCCCACGCCAACGAAGCGGCGACAATTGATGGTCAGGTTCAGCCCGGCACCAGAACAGCAACATTTATCGAAGCGACGAAAACGCCTGTGTATGTGCCCTTGAGCGGTGAGACGCTTGAATTTGACGTTTACGGACAATGTGTAGAGGGCTGCTCGGAATAGAATTAGGATTGATCTAAACCAGAATTTTTGAAATGAAAGGGGCGATCGCCTGATCCATAGCTTTGAATTGTAATTTAATGAATTTCTGTAAGTCTTGAAAATCATAATGTTTCTTCAAAACCTTGAAGCGTTTTGCTAACTCCTTCATTAAGGCTCTGCTGAATAAATTGTGGTATCCATGCAAACACAGGAAACTCCGCAAACACACGACTTTGTTCACTCAGCTGATATTTTCCAGTTTCTAAGAGATAAATTCTGAGTTGAGGCTTTTCATAAATCCATAACTCTGGCACGCCTAATTGTTCATAGGCAGAGACGGTCGTTTTTGAAGTCAAGTCTGCTTCTAAAGCTAAATCTGGTGGCGGATCAAAATCAAGATCAATGCGCTGTTTGCCAATGACCGCTTCATGATTATCGATATAAAAACAATCATCCGGTTCCACTCCTGCCGCCATCCCAGACTTCCGTAATGTTGTTGAGCCGAATGGTTCCCAGGCTTTTCCCTGAGCTTTGAGCATTATTTTGACAAGATCGGTCAGCAAAACTTTTGTCCGTTCATGTTCTGGGAGAGGAGCCACAATTTCTAAAATGCCGTCAGCAAAAGCGATGCGAGTAGACCGAGATTCCCCAAGTTGTTCGAGGATGAGTTCAAAACGTGACCACGATACTGGATTCAAACTAATTCTCTGTCCAGCTTCCAATTCTAAAGGGATCGTTGCAACAGCCATGATTGTTTTCTGGGAAATCTCTGTCTAATCTTAATTCATTAAATTAGAACTTCTGAGCCACATAGCTTTTCAGTTCAACGGGCGATCGCCTCCCCATTACTCAGCGTCATCGAGACCACAAACCATCCTTCAAGCGAAACAAATAATGGATCTGGCGATTTATCCTTGAGTTATTAGTGTGATGAGTCCCTATACGCAAATCTCGCTAGTAAAATTTGAGTATGTTCAACGCTGGCTCAAAATTGTCGGCGATCGCCCCACTATAGGCACAGGGATAAAGATTCTCGATCCCGATTCTTCGAGTCAATACAGCAAAGTCGCAGCCTCACCTTGTTCACCAACCCTTTTATTCAAACTTTTCACCCACAGGATCTATCCCCATGATTACTCTTTACGGCCACGAGCTTTCCGGTAACGTTTATAAAGTTCGTTTACTACTTGCCCTACTGGGTATTGAATACAACTTTATTAAAGTTGACCTGATGAAAGGCGAAAATAAAAAGCCCGCTTTCCTCAAAATCAACCCATTCGGTCAAGTGCCAGCCCTCGTTGATGGTGATCATATTTTGGCTGATGCCCAGGCTATTTTGGTCTACATCGCTCGGACTTATGACGTGGGTGATTGGCTACCGATAGAAGCTGTGCCTTTAGCACGAGTGGTACGTTGGCTCTCTACTGCCGCCGGAGAAATCCGTCAAGGCCCAGAAAATGCGCGCCTTTATCACTTGTTCAAAGTTTCGGCAATCAATGTTGACCGCGCTCAAGAAAAATCCCACTTCATCCTCAAGCAGCTCGACCAGTATCTCAATGACCGCGAATGGCTAGAGTTTAACCACCCGACAATCGCTGATGTTGCTGTTTTTCCGTACGTCGCTTTAGCTGAAGATGGCAAAATTTCCCTTGACGGATATCCCAATGTTTTGGCGTGGATTGATCGAATTAAAAGCCTACCGAACTTTATCGGGATGCGCGGCATTGCCTAGATTTTGACGTCTCGTAACGAACCCAGTGCTTGTGGGTGCTGGGTTGATTATCTCTATACAGAGTGGAATTTTGGGCCATGTCACTAAAAAACCAGACTCAGGGAACTCCACCATTTCATGCTGGCGAAATCGCAATTCAGCAGCGCATGGGTGTTGAGAAAAAGGCTGCAGCGATGGGACAACGTTTTATTCGGGATTTCATGCCGGCGCAGCACCGCGAATTTTATGCGCAATTGCCTTTTATTCTGGTGGGTAGCTTGGATGAGCAGCAGCGTCCTTGGGCCTCGATTTTGACTGGAGCAAAAGACTTTATTACAGCTCCTAATGATGTCACGTTAAATTTTCGGGCTAAACCTTTGTCGGGCGATCGCCTGAATGAAAACCTTAAACTCGACGCGAACTTTGGTTTTCTTGGAATTGAGTTGGCCACCCGTCGCCGTAATCGGGTTAATGGTAAAGTTTCCGCTGTGACAGATGCTGGTTTTGCGGTTCATGTCGCGCAGTCTTTTGGTAATTGTCCACAGTTTATCCAGAAACGTCGTTTGCAATGGCTACCGGAACGCCTCAAACATCCGGTCAATCGCGCACAATCTTTTGACCATTTCACCGCAGACATGCACAGGCTTATTAGCAAAGCGGATAGTTTTTTTATGGCTAGTAGTTTTAACAATCACAAAAACCTGAATAATCAAGGCGTTGATATTTCCCATCGTGGCGGCAAACCCGACTTTGTGAAACTTGAGGGCGATCGCCAATTTATTTTTCCAAACTTTGCGGGCAATAACTTTTACAATACCCTCGGTAATTTACACCTTAACAATCGTGTTGGTATTTTGTTTGTTGATTTTGAAACAGGCGATCTTTTGTCGTTAACCGGCACAGCTGAAATCATCTGGGAAAGTGACGAATTAACAAGCTTTACAGGTGCAGAACAATTGATTCGGATCACTGCAGAAGAAATTGTTTCAATGCCAGAAGTTTTGCCGTTTTCTTGGGATTTTGAAGAGTATTCTCCTGCCCACGCATTTGTCGGTGATTGGTAGTAGAACAAGCAAAATTATTATAAATTTTACCTTAATAAAACAGCAATAATACGATTATGAAATCTGCCAGATCTAATCGTTAAAAATCAAAAATTTCATTCTGAATCAATCCATTTGGCCTCAGCACCCACCCAAACTTTTCCGCCTTCAATCACTCGCCCGAAAGCACCGCCACCCCAATTGTCATAGAGTGCGTTTTGCAAACCCAGTAAGGCTTCATCCATCTGCTCGCAGGGTTTTGTTTCATTAAGGATTTTGAGTTTGCCGTCGCCCAGTCGCAAAATTTTGCCGCGACTTTTCACTAAATCTAGACCCCGCACCAAGATGTTTGCCCGTCGCACTGAGGGATCAAGATCTGCATCCAGTTCCTGCATTACCCTCTCCCAAACTGACGCATCGAGCAGCGTGACTTGTCGCCAACCGCCTTGATTGGCATTATTTTTCAAACCTTTATTTTGAATAAATTCCGCTTCTGTGACTGCATCCATCGGGGCACGTTTACCCCTTTTAATCCAGATCGCTTCAATTATTCCAGTCATTTTTGTGATGCTCCCGACGCGATTTATTCGACGACAATGCACCATTCGTGCAACTCGTAAGTCACACAGTTATTGGCGATGAGCGGATCTGTCGCGACAATTGCTTGGGCTTCTGTAAGATCTTTGGCCTGAAACAGCAACATGCCGCCGCCGCGTTCTGCCCAGTAACCGGATTTTGCTTGATGTCCTTTGTCTACAAGCGTTTGTACATATTGTTTGTGAGCGGCAACGAATTGGTCAAAGATGGGTTTATCGACGATGCCTGTTTCTATTTTTACGAACCAAGCCATAAAGATCTTCGGTGTGAAAGACGAAATACTCTTATCATTTTGACAGTCCTTTGGAAAGTTCTAAATAATTCGTGAAAAAATTCGCGAAAATTTGCCTGTGACTAGAATTGAGTTCCTAATTTTGTTTTTGTATGTCTTGATCGTCTGGTACGTGTATCAGAGTGTGATGCAGGAGATTGCTCAGCTTACGGAGATCAAGGTGAGTAATGCTCAGATTGAGGCTCAACTTGCAGATCTTGGTTTGGCGGATGTGCTCAGTATTAAGTTTGAGTTTACGAAAGCGCCGCTCAAGGAGGAGATGAAAACGTTTGGGGTGGTGGTCGAAAATAAGAAAGTGGGGGAGGGCGATCGCCTGCTGTATGTGAACTGGCAATTTTGCACCCTGAGAACCTTTGGGGGCGATATTTTTCGGCTCTTTCGGCTGCCACAGGGCGAAAACCTCAATATGCTGCAAAGTCAGGCAATGAGCATCATCAACCCCGGCGAAACGCTCAAAGAAAAAATTACCCTCGAAAGCTGCATCACCTTTAGCCAAGAAACAGGATTTGTGGTTGCTAAGCCGGTTTTTGCAATTAGTGATATGAAAAAAGCGCGTGATAATAAGTCGCAATTTGTAATCAATCTCTTTTTCCAACAGCCAGAACGCCCGGAAATTAAAGAACCAATCAAATATTATTCTGTGGCCTGCGCCTGTAGTGTTGAACAACTTCCGTGGCAAACCGCCATTTATTGGCGACCGAAGAAAAAGAAAAAGAAATAGGCCGTTTTCACCATGGTCTCTGCGCGGGTAAGCAAGTCAGTTCGGGAAACCGTACACATAGGGGAGTTGTATGTGTCGAGATATCTCCGCTAAATTAGCACTCAGAGGTTGAGAGTGCTAAACTTTGAACCGTCCCACTTAGTCGTTATATAAAACCGGAGATTTCATCCATGGCAGCAATTAGCATTAATGTTTCTACCCTCAAGCCTCTTGGCGATCGCGTTTTCGTTAAGGTTAGTGAGTCCGAAGAAAAAACTGCTGGTGGCCTCTTCCTACCTGATAGTGCAAAAGAAAAGCCTCAAATTGGCGAAGTGGTTGCAGTCGGTGAAGGCAAGCGCAACGATGATGGTAGTCGCTCTGCAATTGATGTAAAAATTGGCGATCAGGTTCTCTATTCTAAGTACGCTGGTACTGACATCAAGTTTGGTGGCGATGATTATGTTCTCCTCTCCGAAAAGGACATCCTCGCAACTGTTGCGTAATTTTATTTCGTCAACATTGTGTGGCAACGATTGCTGAATCAATGTTTTTAGACTCTTTTTATTTTTTTTCGTAATTCTCTACAGATAGAAATTCTCTCCCTATGTCTAAGTCTATTATTTATAACGAAGACGCTCGTCGCGCTTTGGAAAAGGGTATCGACCTCCTTGCTGAAGCGGTTGCGGTTACGCTTGGCCCCAAAGGTCGTAATGTTGTCCTCGAAAAGAAATTTGGCGCACCCCAGATCGTTAATGACGGTGTAACCATTGCAAAGGAAATCGAACTCGAAGACCACATCGAGAATACTGGTGTTGCTTTGATTCGCCAGGCTGCGTCGAAGACAAATGATGTGGCTGGTGACGGTACAACGACTGCAACTGTCCTCGCTCACGCAATGGTCAAAGAAGGTCTCCGCAATGTCGCGGCTGGTGCAAATCCAATCGCCATCAAGCGCGGTATCGACAAAGCTGCTGAATTCCTCGTGGGTCGTATTAAGGAGCAGGCTCGCCCTGTGGAAGATTCTACGGCGATCGCCCAAGTTGGTTCTATCTCCGCTGGTAACGACAAAGAAGTCGGCGAGATGATTGCGCGAGCAATGGATAAAGTCGGCAAAGAAGGCGTGATCTCCCTTGAAGAAGGCAAGTCGATGGAGACTGAGCTAGAAATCACTGAAGGGATGCGTTTTGATAAGGGCTATACTTCCCCTTATTTTGTCACTGACACTGAGCGCATGGAAGCGGTTCTCGAAGACCCTTACATCCTCATCACTGACAAAAAAATCACCCTTGTTCAAGACCTTGTACCTGTGCTGGAGCAAGTGGCTCGCCAAGGTAAGCCTCTCTTAATCCTCGCGGAAGATATCGAAAAGGAAGCCCTCGCAACCCTCGTGGTTAACCGTCTCCGTGGTGTACTAAATGTCGCTGCGGTTAAGGCTCCCGGTTTTGGCGATCGCCGTAAGCAGATGCTAGAAGACATTGCGATCCTCACAGGTGGTCAGCTCATCACCGAAGATGCAGGTCTCAAGCTCGAAACCACAACTCTCGAGATGCTTGGTACAGCCCGTCGCATCAACGTCACTAAGGACAACACCACAATCGTTGCTGATGGTAATGAAGTTGCCGTGAAAACACGCTGCGACCAAATTCGTCGTCAAATGGAAGAAACAGAATCTTCCTACGATGTCGAGAAGCTCCAAGAGCGTTTGGCTAAGCTTTCCGGTGGTGTTGCCGTGATCAAAGTCGGTGCTGCAACCGAAACAGAAATGAAGGATCGCAAACTTCGCCTCGAAGATGCTATCAACGCAACTAAAGCCGCTGTCGAAGAAGGTATCGTCCCCGGTGGTGGTACAACTCTCGCGCACCTCGCCCCTGAGCTAGAAAGCTGGGCAACAGATAATCTCATTGCTGAGCAACTCACTGGTGCGTTGATTGTCGCTCGTGCTTTGACTGCTCCTTTAAAGCGTATCGCTGAGAATGCTGGTCAAAACGGTGCAGTAATCGCCGAGCGCGTTAAAGAAAAAGACTTCAACATTGGTTTCAACGCTGCAACTAACGAATTCGTTGACATGCTTGAAGCTGGTATTGTTGACCCCGCAAAAGTAACTCGTTCTGGCCTACAGAACGCAGCTTCTATCGCTGGCATGGTGCTCACCACTGAGTGCATCATTGTTGACAAGCCCGAAAAAGGTGCTGCTGGTGCTGGTGCTGGCGGCGCAGGTGAATTCGACTACTAAGTCTTGAAATCACAAAAAACTAAATTAGTTTAAGTTTTTATCCCTCTGAAATAAATCAGAGGGATTTTTTATTAGAAAAATATTTTGACTTTAACTGTCTCAACTACAATTAATTCGTATCGGTTACGTAGTATATGTCATACACAAAGTAAATCATGGCTCCTATTTCATTAGCTTTCGATATCCCTACGAAAATTCAGGCAGGACTTGAAGCAGGAAAATACATAAGAAATGGAGGTGTTATTCAAGATACTTCCGGGCGAGTAGTCATGTGGCTACGGG
>JBARRZ010000260.1:0-2756 GCA_049644465.1 Limnothrix sp. | reverse complement strand
CGACGATGGTGATGGCTTGCTCATCCCGATACCCAACGACGTTTTGAGCCAAACAAACTGCACCGAAGCCGTAGACCAATTGCGGCAAAAAATTGAAACCATCCGCGCCGCCTACACGCCCGACAATGCCCGCTGCGAAATTTGGCAAACAGAAAAGCAGTTTCCGAAGCGCCATCCCCAAGAAGATTTAATTTTGCAACTTTTTGACCTTGGTTGCCTTATTTTTGGCGAATACGTCCAAGCGTCCGGCGCAACATTTTCCTATTACATCGACCTACGCAAAATTATTTCTAATCCCCAAGTCTTTGCCCAAGTGATTAAGGCTTATGCCGAAATTGTGCAAACGTTGCAGTTTGACCGCATCGCAGGTATTCCCTACGGTTCTCTGCCGACCGCGACAGGTTTGGCGTTGCGTTTAAATCACCCGATGATTTTTCCGAGAAAAGAAGTCAAAGCTCACGGTTCAAGACGTTTGATTGAAGGAAACTTTGAGCCGGGTGAAACTATCGCTGTGATTGACGATATTTTGATCAGTGGCAAAAGCATTGTTGAAGGGGCAAAGAAATTAGAGTCAGCAGGACTCGTTGTCAAAGATATGGTGGTGCTCATCGATCACGAAGACGGCGTGAAAAAACGGATTAAGGATCAAGGCTATAACGCTTATTCGGTGCTGAAAATTTCTGAAATCACCGAGACACTATTCGACGCCAAACGCATTACAAAATCCCAGTACGACAGCCTGAAAGAGTCCTAAAATTCTGCCAATTCTGGACGGTTTTGATTACAGTAAAGACAGCACTAGATTGAGACCAGCCATGGCATTGCACCCTTTAGAACACCTCCAAATGGCCAGTAACACGCTGCGCGCGAATAAGATGCGTAGTGGTTTGACGATGCTAGGGATTATTATCGGCAATGCGTCGGTGATTGCGATGGTGGGTTTGGGTCAGGGAGCACAAAAGCTAGCAGCAGAGCAGTTTGAGTCGCTTGGTTCGAATATTTTGTTTGTGATTCCGGGGTCACGGGCGGCACAACGAACGACGTTTGATTTACCAAAAACATTGGTCTGGGAAGATGCTAAGGCGATCGCCGAACAAGTCCCCAACGTTGATGGCGTTGCGCCCCAGATTAACGGGCGTGGCACAGTGCGTTACCAAGGCATTAATAAAGAATCTTTGTTGCTGGGTACAACGCCGAATTTTGTTGATGTGCGGGAATTCGTTCTGGAGTCGGGACGTTTTCTCGTGGAGAGCGACCTTAAGCGCAACAAGCGTGTGGCGGTGATTGGCTCAGAAATTGCCCAAGAAATGTTTCAAAATGTTGACCCTGTTGGCAAAAAGGTTCGAGTGCGAAATCTCAGTTTCGATGTGATTGGTGTGATGGAAGAAAAGGGGGCATCCCTCGGCTCGAACCAAGATAATACGGTCTATATTCCGCTAACAACGATGTCAAATCAGGTGGTGGGTAGGACTTCACCTTTTGGCACGGAACTGACTTTTATTTCTATTTCTGGGAAGCGCGAAGACAAAGTACGGGCAATGACTTTTCAAATCGAAAACCTGCTACGGCTCCGTCACAAGATTGTGGATGAAGATGATTTTAGTGTGCAAAGTCAGCAGGATCTGCTCGAAGTGGCTAATACGATCACGGGCGCGCTGACGACGATGTTGGCGGCGATCGCCGGAATTTCGCTCATTGTCGGCGGCATCGGCATTATGAATATCATGCTCGTTTCCGTCACCGAACGGACTAAAGAAATTGGCCTTCGCAAAGCCTTGGGCGCAACCGAAAACGATGTGCTTTATCAGTTTTTAGTAGAGTCTGTGATTCTCGCGGGCTTTGGCGGTTTGCTGGGTACAGGCTTAGGTTTGGCCGGCATTATTTTGACCAACGCGCTAACTCCCCTTGCAGCCCCGGTTTCCGTTGTGGCGATCGTCGTTGCGGTCAGTGTTTCCGGCGGCATCGGTTTATTTTTCGGCGTCTTCCCAGCCCGGCGAGCCGCTCAGCTTGACCCAATTGTTGCGCTCCGCAGTGAATAACAACAGTTTGAGTGCCAGATGGGCCAGTCGGCGACATTGAAAAATCGGGTAAAGATTCAGCTACAAACCGAATCTGCTATACTTTATTTGCTCAAAATGCTTGGACGTATAGCTCAGTCGGATAGAGCAACCGCCTTCTAAGCGGTCGGTCGCAGGTTCGAATCCTGCTACGTCTGTTTTTTCGACAACATCATAATTTATGGCAGTTTTACACGGAAATTGGATTTTTCAAGGGCAACAGTCCTACTTTTTCCTGTGGAGTGAACTTTGGCGCAGTGGCTCGGATATTACGCCGCCCCAACATCCTTTTTGTGGCGATCGCCCAGATTTAGAAGCGCAACTCAAAAATTACGACATTACTTTACCCGAAGCAACAGAATGGCAAACAACCACTTTTTCTTTGCCGAGTAAAAAAGCGACCAAAACAAAATCCGCATTTCCGTTGCTCTCAAACCAAGAAACCATTCCCGGCAAATCGACCCTCTGTATCGAAGCGTGGGACATTTCAGGATTTGCCCTTAACGCTCGACAAACAACAAAAATTCTCGGTCAATTGCCCCTAAATAATGAAAATCTGGCTGGAGATCTTCGCTTTTGGTGGCAAGTCTGTCGCTGGAGTTTGGATTTGGTGATTCGCCGTAAATTTTTACCCAATTTAGTGCAGCTAGAAGATGGACAATATCTAGCAAATTGGGTGCCATTATTAGACAGTGTGAC
>JBARRZ010000259.1:0-6229 GCA_049644465.1 Limnothrix sp. | reverse complement strand
GAGAGGGTTGGCCCAATGATACCGACAACGTTGTCTTGGTTGATTAGGGTATTGAAAGCGTTGATGGCGCCTTGTTCGTCTCCGGCAACGTCTTGAAAAATTAGTTTGATGGCTGTGCCGTTGATGCCTTCGTTGTCGTTGAAATAGGTTTCGGCTAATTTGGCACCGATGACTTGTTCTTGACCGAGGAGAGCGACGTTACTGGTTTGGGCGACGCCGACGCCAATTGGAATTGTGCTGGTTTCGGTGGTGGTACTGCTGGTGCTGTCTGATGCTTCGGGTGTGGGATTGCAGGCAATGATGGTGCTGGCGGTGAGGCAGGCGATCGCCACTCGTGTAAAAAAGTTGTTGTGAAACATGGGGAAAGTTAAAGTAACGTTTTTTAGAGTATTTTTTGATAAATAGACATTCAGAATACTCTGAAGCTCTTTTCCCTTCAACTTTTCGGATGGCAGGCGATCGCCCGCGCCTTGATTAACCGCTATAGAAATACGCTGGCAGCAACGACGCTAGATAACAGCAGTGCTAACCCTGAAATCATGCGGATTTCTTGGACTTCTTTGTTGAGTTGCATGGTTGCTTATCCTCCTTATGGTTGGGCGATCGCCGCCTAGATTACCTTGAGTATAATTACTTATTCGCTATTTGACTACTTGTTACTTTCATAAGTTTTTTTGATGGGGAGTCCGCTAGAGTCGGCTTCCAAAAATAAACAGGAGACGATATGTGGCGATCGCCTCCTGCAAAATTGTGACCAGATTAACTCAGACATTTAAAGCCGTGTTCGAGCTAAAAATTAGGCCGCAATAAATTCCTCATAGAGAACGAAGCTCTTTTTCACCGCGCCACAGATAGGACATTTCCAATCATCAGGAATCTCCTCAAAAGGAGTGCCGGGCGCAATCCCAGAATCAGGATCACCAGCTTCAGGATCATAGATCATCGAACATTGCTTGCAAATCCATTTTTGGCCAGTCTGTCTTTTTGCAACATCCCCACCATCTAATACCTTGAGCGCATCAGTGTACTGGTTGGCGTGGTGCTGCTCGATGGAAGTGAGGAGACCAAAGTTTTTCGCTGCACTATGAAACGCTTGGGCGTGCTCTTTCGATTCAGCTTCTTGCTCTTCAAATTCTGCAACTGCACCTTCGTCTTCATCTTTTTTCGCCTGATCTGCGAAACCGGGGTACATCGTTTCGTACTCGTAGGTTTCTCCGGCGATCGCCAACTCTAAACAACGCGCCGCGATCTTGTTTTTGTCCGCGTCACTCAAAGCAGAGACATCATCAATCACTAGCTCAGGGTGTAATAAACGAAAGTGAGCAAACGCGTGCTCAGTCTCTTGATTCGCCGTTTCCCTAAACAACTTCGCGAGATCACCCATACCGAGCTTCTTGGCGACATCTGCAAAAAATAGATATTTACGATTCGCTTCAGACTCACCACCAAAAGCAGCTTCTAAATTTTTTACCGTACCGGAATTTTGCATGTCCATAAAATTACTTCCTGAGATAAATTGCTTTATTTAATCAAGAATAATTCTTAGATAAGAAAAAGTCAATCAAGTAAACAATTCGCAACTTAGAGCGTATATTCGATTAAAGTGATATTATGAAGGTGTGATGCAGGTCACACGCTTAGGCAAATCCCTAAGGCACAAAAAGATAAGGCCGCCTGTAATTCGTTTTAAAACTCGTTGTCTTGTGAATTGGCGATCGCCACTTTTCGTTGTTCTTCACCACCATCTTCGTTGTCTTTCTGGCTCAATATTATGCTCCAGTCTTTTAACACCACAGAAATTCGTCACACTATGAAACAAGAGGGGTTGCGAGTAACTCCCCAGCGGTTTGCGGTGTATGCAAATTTGTTGACGAGAGAAGACCATCCGACGGTGGAACAAATCCTAGAAGATGTTAATGCCACTCTACCGATCGCCTCGAAAGCGAGTGTTTATAGCGCGTTGACGGTTTTACGAGAAGTGAATTTGGTTCGCGAAGTGCTCCTCGATGAAGGCGTGACTCGATATGACGCCAATGTAAATCCACACCATCATTTTGTTTGTCATGGCTGTGGCGGCATTCATGATGTGCCTTGGCAAGTGTTTAATAGTTTCGACACTAGTCAACTTTCGGCTGGCTTGCAGGCGGATAGCTACGAAGTGACGGTCAAAGGATTATGCAAGTCTTGTCAAAATTAATCGCTTGAGATTACCGCAATCGTCAATGAATTTGCGATAGATATTAAATAAAAAAGGGAGGCGATCGCCTCCCTTTTTTATTACCAATTTTCTTTTGTCTGTTTTTTTTTAATAACAAAATTATTTAAGTTATTCAAATGCCGAATTTTAAGCCTCTAAAGCTGCAAGCAAATTTTCCCCAATTGCTTTGCAACCCAGCAGCTCCATTCCCTCAGACATAATATCGCCAGTACGAAATCCTTGGTCTAAAACACTTTGCACCGCTGCTTCAATTTTGCTTGCCGCTTCCGGTTGATCGAGCGAATAGCGCAACATCATCGCCGCACTGAGCACCATCGCCAACGGATTGGCCTTGTCTTCCCCCGCAATATCCGGCGCAGAACCATGCACTGGCTCGTACACACCGGGGCCAGCCGCACCAAGACTCGCCGAAGGCAACATGCCAATACTGCCCGTCAACATCGCCGCCGCATCGGACAAAATATCACCGAATAAATTCCCTGTCACAATTGTGTCAAATTGCTTGGGCGCACGGATTAATTGCATCGCGGCATTATCAACATAAAGGTGAGACAGTTCCACATTAGCATAGTTCTCAGCCATGGTGGTGACTTGATCGCGCCACAGTTGCGAAACATCCAGCACATTTGCTTTGTCCACAGAGCAAAGTTTGTGACCGCGCTTTTGGGCAATTTCGAACGCAACTTTAGCAATGCGATCTACTTCCGCCGCATCATAAACCATCGTATTAAAACCCCGGCGATCGCCCGTTTCCGTTTCCACAATGCCCTTAGGTTTGCCGAAATAAATACCGCCCGTCAATTCCCGCACCACCATAATGTCTACCCCTTCCACAAGCTCCCGCTTCAGGCTAGACGCATCAATCAATTGCGGCAAAATAGTGGCAGGACGAAGATTGGCAAACAAGCCCAGCCCAGCCCGCAAACCCAACAAGCCTGTTTCTGGACGCTTTTCGCGGGGCAAATTATCCCACTTATAACCACCGATCGCCGCAAAGAGAACCGCATCACTTTTTTTGCAAATATCTAAAGTTTCAGTCGGTAACGGATCACCCGTCGCATCAATTGCAGCGCCACCCATCAACGCTTCAGTAAACGTAAATTCGAGATCAAATTGCTTGCCTATGGTTTTTAGTACATCCACCGCCACAGTAATAATCTCAGGGCCAATGCCATCGCCGGGGAGCAGTGTAATACGGTATTGCTGGGTCATAGGACGTTGTAGATCAAGATATTTTGCAACTGTTTATCATAACGGCTTTTGGCGAGGCTCCGACTCAATGCAAGGATTCGTGAACTAAAAATTGTCAATGCTAAACTAGATGGATTCTTTCAGCCTAGTCAACTATCGTGAACCGCATTAATTCTTCGAGTGTCCTCTATATATTCTTGACCTGTTTCGGTTGTTTTTTGCTGCTGTGGGTTTTGCGAGGCTTTGGGATTCCGCCTTTTACGATGGTTCCCGGCGGCATCATTAATATCATGCTCCTGCTGACAATCCTTTCTGGCATTGCTTACGGTCTGGACTGGACGAAAAATTATTAGATCACTAGCCCATGTATCAAACTGAGCCGAAAGATCCCCGCACGACTTTACCGACAATGTATGATCTTCCCAGCGAAGATCCAGCGGAGCCGGGTTTGCCTGACCAATTCCATTTATTACAACCTCGTCTTTTAGATGAAACCTTTGCGCCAGAAGGGTATGACGAGGCAAATATTTTTACGGGTAGCGATCTCAATCTCTATTACGATGTGCGCCAGACAAATTGGTATAAACGCCCGGATTGGTTTGGGGTGGTGGGAGTGGATCAGCTCTACGAAAAGCGTGATTTGCGCATGAGCTACGTGATTTGGCAGGAAGGGGTGAGTCCGGTGGTGGCGGTGGAATTGATTTCGCCGGGTACGGAAAAAGAAGATTTGGGGCAAACGTTGCGGGATGCGGATCAGCCGCCGACGAAATGGGAAGTCTACGAGCGGATTTTACGGATTCCTTATTACGTTGTTTATGACCGCTACACGGAGCAATTGAAGGCGTTTCAGTTGCAAGGGGCGACTTATTTTCCTATCGAATTAACGGCAGAAAAAATTTGGATAGAGGAATTAGGGATTGGTTTGGGTTTGTGGCAGGGGGAATATCAGGGGATTGAACGTCCTTGGCTGCGGTGGGGCGATCGCCAAAATAATTGGATTCCCTGCAAGAGTGAAGTGATTAGCCAAACTGAACAAGATTTGCAGCAAAAAGATCAGGCTTTGGCGGCAGAAAAGGAAAAGAATGAACGGCTCACGGCTCAACTGCGGGCGTTGGGTATCGAGCCAGAGGTTTAGGATTTGAAAACGAATACTTTGATTGTGATCGGCGGTGGTGCTGCGGGATTTTTTGGGGCGATCGCCGCCGCTCGTAGTCAGCCCAAATTGAATGTGATTTTGCTGGAAGCTGGCAAAGAATTTCTCGGTAAAGTGCGTATTTCGGGCGGTGGACGCTGCAATGTGACGCACCATTGTTTTGACCCAGTGGAACTCGTCAAAGCCTATCCCCGTGGGCAGCGTGAGTTGCGGGGCGCGTTCAATCAGTTTCAGCCGCAAGACATGATTGCTTGGCTGAATGCGGAGGGTGTCAAAACCAAAACTGAAGCCGATGGGCGAATGTTTCCTACAACGGACGATTCGGCGACGATTGTGGATTGTTTAACGAAAGCGGCAAATGCAGCACGAGTTCAGTTGCGCACTTCTGTTTCGGTGAAAAGCGTCGAAAAAAATGAGACTGGGCAGTTTCTAGTTACAACAAATAAAGGTGAAATAATCGAGGGCGATCGCCTCCTACTCACTACTGGCAGTCATCCATCGGGACACCGTTTTGCCAAAGCCTTAGGCCACAAAATTATTACGCCACAACCATCTCTGTTCACCTTCCAAATTAAAGATCCGCGCCTCAAAGATTTGTTGGGAGTGAGTGTGCCCCACGCTGTCGTCACCCTAAAAATTGACAAAAAAAAGAAGCTCGAACAATCTGGCCCGTTGCTAATTACCCACTGGGGATTGAGTGGCCCCGCTGTGCTGAAACTTTCCGCATGGGGGGCGAGGATTCTCGGCGAAAATAAGTATCAAATGCCGATCACAGTGAATTGGCTACCCAGCGAAAATGCTGAAACACTGCGCCAACAATTACAAACTTTTAAAGCCGAAAATCCCAAGAAAAAAATCATCACGTTTTCGCCAGTCGATATCCCCAAGCGGCTGTGGCAAAGTTTTGTGCAATACGCCAAAATTCAAGCCGATCAAAACTGGGCAGATCTATCAAAAAAACAGCTAAATATTTTGCTCCAAGAAATCACCCAAGGTTCCTATCAAATCCAAGGCAAAGGCGTTTTCAAAGAAGAATTTGTCACTTGTGGTGGTGTTTCGCTGAAGGAAGTCAATTTTAAAACCATGGAAAGTCGCGTCTGTCCCAATCTCTATTTCGCCGGGGAAGTATTAGATATTGACGGAGTGACAGGCGGCTTTAATTTCCAGAGCGCATGGACGACAAGCTGGATTGCTGGCAATGCTTGTTTTGCAAACAATCCAACCTGAAAGCATCAACAATTAGCGCGATTTTAAACGGCTTTAGTTGAGGGCGATCGCCCGCGTATCATCACAAAACCAACTACCAACCAAAAAAGCAGTAAGCCGCCAGTAATCAACAAAGTCGGAATCAAACCCAAACGAACAATCAAAGCCGGAGCCGCAGCCGTAAATAAACCACCCCCTACAATTGGCTCAAAAAATAACTGCTTGTAAGCAAAACTCTCAAACGCACCAGAACGATTTTCCGGATCAACCATGCGCAGCAGCAAAATACCCGTCGCCGTGACACCCATCGATTGACCCAGATCGCCAATACCTTTTTCAAACCAGTGGTCTGGGAAAATTTTCGGTGCAAAGTACAAAAAGAAGCCGACATTCCAAAGAATACCGACAACACTAAGAATTAAAAAGATCCCTAAATTGCCGCCAATTACAGTGAGTGAGAT
>JBARRZ010000258.1:0-6644 GCA_049644465.1 Limnothrix sp. | reverse complement strand
CGAATTAATTAGCGGTCAAGGCCCGTTGCACTTTGTCGGCATTATGTAAGACTGATGCTTTAACTTCAGCACCAGTGGCCCATATTGATTAAGACGCACTCTATTTATCATCGAGCGTCTTTTTTATTGCTGATAAGTAAAGCAATATTTCTGTCAAAAGAATGGCACACAAAGACAATAGAAAAACAAATTCAATTAGGTTCTCAAACTAAAAGAGAGGCCGTTATCGACCTCTCCAAACCAAACCAAAAACGAACACCAAATCTTTTTACAAAAGACCAGCATTAGCACCAGGCTTACCAGTTGCAAGTTCAACTTTCATAATCTTTCCGCCCATCTTCATGATTCGCTGCTGTTCGCGGAACCAGTTGTCATAGGGAACAAGCTTAGTAAAGTAAGTATTTTGCAATTCGCGTTGAGTCCGAATTCGGGTTTGACTTGGTACACAAGCCGTGACTTTGAACATCCGCATAGGTTGATGATCTCCTAAATTGTTAAACT
The DNA here is from genome assembly GCA_049644465.1 of Limnothrix sp. Classification (GTDB taxonomy): domain Bacteria; phylum Cyanobacteriota; class Cyanobacteriia; order Cyanobacteriales; family MRBY01; genus MRBY01. The sequence goes on along the minus strand of JBARRZ010000258.1, from coordinate 6,143 downwards.
ACTCTTTCAATAAAAGAATTTATTATTGTGGCTGATATAACAAAGTTCGGAAGTTGTGTTCCCCAAACTAGATCTCCAAAACTTTCAAACTCTCATCGAGAAAAAAGCTTATAGGGAGCTAGATAGGTTTCACATGCCTCCGAACTCTTTTGGGTTACTACACCACTTGCATCTGACAGATGCGAAGAATTAGCTTAAGCCAGAGCAGATGTAGTCGAAGTAAACACCCATTTCGCGACCAGCGTCAGCACCAACAAGACCAGCAGTGACTTCTTTCATTGCTTGGATAGCTTGTACAGTAGAACCAACAGGTACACCGAGGGAGTTATAAGTTTCCTTCAAACCGTTGAGCACGCGCTCATCAAGAATGGAAGGATCACCAGCGAGCATCGCATAGGTGGAATAACGGAGATAGTAGTCGAGGTCACGAATACAAGCAGCGTAACGACGAGTGGTGTACATGTTGCCACCAGGACGAGTTACGTCGGAGTATAGGAGAGACTTAGCGACAGCTTCTTTAACGATCGCCGCAGCATTTGCGCTGATAACACTAGCCGCGCGAACACGGATTGAACCAGTTGCAAAGTATTTTTGGAGCTTTTCCATTGCCGAACCGTCGAGGTATTTACCTTGGACGTCAGCAGAGTTGATTACAGAAGTAATTGCGTCTTGCATTTTTATATTTCCTTATCTAAATAGGTCTAAACGAAGTTCCAGAGGGTAAAACAACCATGGATACAACAATCGATTTAATCGATTACTGCATTGCTCCGATGACATAGTCAAAGTAAGTGCCAGCTTCAGCTGCATCATCACCAGACATCATGCCAGTCGCAACAGATTTCATTTCACGTACAGCTTGAGCAACTGCAGCAATGGGAGTGCCCAAAGAGTTGTACATTTCGCGCACGCCAACGAGACCGATTTCTTCGATAGGAGTTACATCACCAGCAACAACACCATAAGTGATGAGGCGGAGATAGTAGTCCATGTCGCGGAGACAAGTTGCAGTCATTTCTTCGCCGTAAGCGTTGCCGCCGGGAGAAACAACATCAGGACGCTTTTGGAACAATGCATCGCCAGCAGACTTAATGATGCGCTCACGGGAGCCAGTCAAAGTCTCAGCGATACGAAGGCGGCTAGCACCAGAAGTAACAAAAGATTTAATGCGATCGAGCTCACCGGGGCTGAGGTAACGGGCTTCAGCGTCGGCGTTCACGATGGATTTCGTGACGATACTCATCTATGGATTCCTCCTCTAGATATGAGACTAAATAAATAAATAATTACCAGATTTTAAAGTCAAACTGGTTTTTTATCAAAACGGCACTGTGTATCGCTATTTTGCTTGATATTACTCTTGCTATTTAGTGATAGTGCCATGGAGAGCGTAGAACAATTCTGGGCCGCAACGGTAACTTTTTCTTGCGAAAAAATTACTGAACGGTATCCTTTGTCGCCTTACAAACCATCCGAAAGTATTTTGCGTTACTGCGTCCCCTTTCCTTGTTGTTTCGTAACAGTTTTTAACATCTATAGGCTTACTGCTATAGCAATAATTGTTTTTCGACTTTTGACTCGATCACGAATCGCCAGCGCTAATTTTGTACTTGAAGGTGCTTATTTTAAAAAAGGCTAAGTTGCTGGGGTTCTGGGGTGAGTGTTTGCCAAGGTAATGGTGGTATTTGTAGGCTGGCGGCTTGAAGTTGTTCTTGGAAGTATTTTGCGGTGTGGGGTGAGTGGTCTTCGACGGGGCAGTGAACGAAGAATTGGATAGATTTTCCTGCTGACCACCATTGTTGAATTTGAGCTAGCCATTCTTGTAAATATTGCTCGTTGTAAATTGGGTTTGGGTGACTGATAAATCGGACGATCGCCTGATGGTTAGTTACAGTTGGATAGAGGGGTAGATTAGGTTTACGTCGCTGGGACTGGGCTTGGGGATTATCAGGGCAGTTGTAGATGGGGCGTGTGTCGAGTAGGACTTTGGTGACGTTGTGATGGCTTAAAAGGGTATCTAACTGGCTGAGATGCGGCTCTGCAAACCATTGAGGATGGCGTACTTCTACGCCGATGGGGATGGCGGCTTGGGTTACTGTCTGGAGAAAGTTTTTGAGATCACCATACTGGCTGGGACTGTAGCTTGGTGGTAGCTGGGCGAAGATACAACTCAGGCGATCGCCCAATGGTTTCACTCGCTCCATAAACGCTTGAGCTTCAGCCAATCGCGGCATTAAAAGACCTTCGTGAGTAACAGCCTTGGGAAACTTGAGACAAAAACGAAATTCTTCAGGAGTTTGCTCTCGCCAACGCTGCACTGTTTCCGCAGAAGGCACGGCATAAAAAGTTGTGTTTCCTTCCACCGCATGGAGGCGATCGCCGTACAATTTCAAAAAATCTTTCGCCGCACTACCCGCCGGATAAAAACCACCCAACCAGCCTCGATACGACCAAACCGCACAACCCAAACGAAACTCCTGCACAGATCAAGCCCTTCAATTCCAAAATATATCCGCACAGTTTAACAATTCAGAACTATCTGGAAACACAAACAAATCAGTATTTTCGCCTAGACTTTTGTTCATACCGAGCAAATTGTTAAACATAAACTCGCTACAAACAAATTGTATCTTTAGAGGGAATGCACTCTTGTCAATAATTATTTACAATCTGTAATAAGAGCCGGAGCAAGACGCAAGGAGGTAGAAAACAAAACTATCAGCCGACAAAACAGACAAGTTGCAAACCAAACAAAAGTTACTAATCAAAGGAGACATCAAATGTTTACCGATAATAGCAACGACCTTTCCCTAGAACAGCAATTTAGCCTACGTTCCTTCGAAACCCAAGTGCAACAAATGGATCGTGATCAAGCCCAAGAATACTTGGTCAAACTCTACGAACAAATGTTGTCCCGCGAAAACATGTACAAAGAAGTCATTAAAAACCAGTGGGGACTGTAAACCTATTTTTATTTATCCTGGGTTGAGTGCAAACAAATTCAACAAAACAGTAGTCTCATTGCAAAAATGAGTTGCCCGTAAAATGCCTCCTTCTCGAACTCGATTAGAACTTAATCAAGCTGGGGATCTTGGGGTAAAACAGGATAATCCACGAAAAAGTTACTCGTTACCACCGAATCCTAGGAAGAGAAATGTTACCGTAAAGCTAAGTCCATCACGTTGAATTTGAACGGTACATCCCATGTTTCACAGTGCTTTAATCTGTACAGATTTTTCCGATGGTCTAGATCGACTCACTGACTGCATCAAAAATCTGGTTAAAGGCGGATTGTCCCGTATCGTTCTGTTTCATAGCGTCCCTTTGTGGGAAGAAGGCAATATCCCTCGCATTGACAAAGAAAAAATTGCAGCAGCCCAAGCTTGCCTCTCCAGAGCTTTGGTCAATATTCCTGAAAATGCTGATGTCAAAATTGAGGTCGTTTCAGGCAAACCCCTCGACAATATTCAAAAAGTACTGCGCCAATATGACTGTGATGTCATCGTTGTCGGCACGCCAGTTAAAAATTTAATTCAAGAAAAGATGTTTGGTAGCACCAGCATGGGTCTCATCAAAGATGTGAAGAAGCCTGTGATGATCTTGCGACCCCAGATTGTTTCGACTTACACGCGAGAGGAATTAGCGCTTCGTTGTCAGCATTTATGGCGATATTTGCTGTTGCCCTATAACGATAGTGATGAAGCAAAGCACTTGGTTAGTCAGGTTAAGCATTTCGCGGAAAATGCTCCGGCAGGCTCGATCAAGCAATGCTATCTCTGTTGGGTTTTGGATAATTCCGGCATTCAGCGTATTCAGATTGATGCTCTGCAAAAAGAGGCGGAGAAAAAGATTGCGATCGCCCAGCAAGAATTAGAATCTGTCGGTCTTGAGGTGAAAGCAGAGGTCAAAATTGGTGAACCTCTAGAGAGCATTATCGAGATTGGCGTTAGAGAAGATATTAGTGCGATCGCCATTGCTAGCAAGCCCCGCAATCAGCTGTTAGAACTCACTGTGAATAGTTTTGCGAGCGATCTATTACACAAAAATTGGTTTCCCACCTTGTTTTTCCCCATGTGATTCACCTCACCGAAGTTCTCTCTGTAGCATCACCTAAGCGTGGCTTGCATTGTCACCTACGCCATTCAACGTAGTCACAGACCTATCGTTTTACCTGTTTCACAATAGAAGCATGGGAACAAGCACAGGGAGCTACCAGACATGCAAGCCTACGTTAAATTTGTAGTCGATGACGTTGCGACAGAAGGTGTCCTACCAAGACATCGTTATCAGCTGCTTTGCAACCTTCTAAGAGACGGTAAGCTCTGCCGAGAAGAGCAAACATGGATTGAGCGGTTATGCTACGGCGTAAGCAATAATCTGTTGCCGTTGGTGGACTAAATAAGCGGTTATAGAAAATCGGGCGATCGCCGCGCAATCACCCTGAATCTTCCACAACGACAGATACTCGAACTCTCAGAATCTGTATTTATTCAAAACCTAAGCAATTTCAGTTAGCATTTACTGCTTCGACAACGCTTGATACGCCTGCTGCACATCAGCAATCGTGAACAAACTAGAAAATTTTAAATTTTGACTCGCATAAAATTCCGCACCGCCTTGCTGACGATCTACCACAGAAATAATTTCTGTCACCTCATAACCAACTCCCCGCAACCGTTCAACCGCTTGGGCCGCAGATTTTCCAGTAGTTACAACATCTTCTAAGACAACAACTTTTGCCCCTTCACTGAGCGTTGGCCCTTCGATATAAGCTTGAGTACCGTGACCTTTCGCTTGCTTACGAATAATCAGCGCAGGAATTGGACGATTTTCGTAGGCAGAGACAACACTAACTGCCGTCACAATCGGATCTGCGCCAAGCGTAAGCCCCGCAACACCAGCAATGTCCGTATCGAGTTGTTCGAGAATAATCCGGCCTGTCATAAACGCCCCTGCAGCCGTTAGCGTGACTTGCTTGCCGTTAATGTAATAAGTACTTTTTTGACCGGAAGACAGGGTAAAATCACCTTCCTTATATGCTTCGGTAGCAATCTGTTCGAGTAAAGTCTGACGGAGAGTGGCGAGATCAGCTTTAAGGAGTTCTGGCAGAGAATATCTAGTTGTCATGAAGCTTGAGTTTAAGAAAACTTGACCAATTTAAGTTTGTAAGCAAAGATGCTGGTAAGGATCTGATTTTGGACGGAATACCATGAGCAAATGGCTTCATCATTTAATCACAGTTTTTGCTGTTGGTGCGGCAGTACAGGGCACAGCGCAACAGGCGATCGCTCAAACCTACCTAGAAGGTAGAAACCCCAGCTACCCAGAGCATACAGCGGATGTATTTAACCGTGCTTTTTATGGTGAGATGAGAGATACAGACGACAACTTTGATACATGGAAAGTACTTAACGATTACTTTGGGGTTATTCCTCTCTCAATTACACAGCCCGCTTACCCAGAACATGTATCGAAGCGCGATGCGCAAGCTTTGGACATTCTCTACAAAGATGCTCTCCTGCAACAAGGCTCTAGTGATCCAGTTATTCGTACGCCAGATCTAAACAATCCGTTTAACTCCTCATTACGCAGCGAAGCTCCATCTCAAAACGGCAGCTTGCAGATTCTACGCGGTTCAGGATTTTCCTACGACCGTTAGAATAGCGAACCGACAATAATTCAGTACAACATTTCCGCTTACCAAACAGACATTGAGCTTTTTGGTAAGCGGAATTTAAATAAAAATCACTTGAGAAAAAATAAGTCCAGGGTACAGGAGTTGAACCTGTCTCGCACGAATTATGAGTTCGTTGCCTAAACCGCTCGGCCAACCCTGGGAGTTTGTGTAGAACACCTATTTCACACGCTGGTTATCATAATACAATTTCCCCTTTTTGGTCTTGATTGCCTATGAAATTTCAAACAACCCTTGCTTTTACGCTACTGTTGCTTGTCGCAATGGTAGGAGCTGGAACGGTCAGTGCTTTGTATGGCTTCACGCTGGGTCACGGGGCGCTGCAAGGTGTTAAACAGCCAGAGGGCAATCCATCGCAACAGCTAGTCCATGGTCAGCAAGCTGAGTCTTCTAATTCTACGACAGAGGATATTCAGCTTGTTTCTGAGCGGGCAGTGATTGTTGAGGT
>JBARRZ010000257.1:0-26924 GCA_049644465.1 Limnothrix sp. | reverse complement strand
TTCCAATAACACTGCTCTCAACATCTAATTACTTAGGAGATTTTTGATGAATAAAGGCGAATTAGTAGATTTGGTCGCTTCCAAAGCAAGCATCAGCAAAAAACAAGCAGACTCTGTCGTTAGCGCAACAGTCGAAGCAATCATGGAAGCTGTCGCTGGCGGAGACAAAGTAACCCTAGTCGGATTTGGTTCCTTCGAACCTCGCGAGCGTAAAGCAAGAGAGGGACGTAATCCAAAAACCAACGAGAAAATGCAAATTCCTGCAACTGTTGTTCCTGCCTTTTCCGCAGGTAAGCAATTCAAAGAAATGGTAGCTCCTAAGAAAAAGTAAATCTTTTACAAAGGCTCTAGGACAAAAAAATCAGTATTTTGGAGGCTTAGAAAGTCAGATTGTTGACCTTCTGGGCTTTTTTGTTACCTCGAGAACTTCCACAGACACTTTCAGAGTCCAAGCTAACCAGTGAAGTTAGTGCTCAAAAGCTAAAGATTCAGCGACAAACATAGTCCGCTTTGCCAGATTTGCACAAATTGCCGGCTTTGAAATTTCAAAAAGATCTGTATTGATTTTGCTAATCTCGACTATAAAAAACAATAAAAAATGGAAGGCTTATCAGTACTACGAGTGAGCTTTCCATTTATTTTGATTGCGTATTTTTTTGTTTAGCTACAGTATCATTCTAATTTCAGCACAGCCATGAAAGCCTCTTGCGGAACATCCACCGTACCGATCGCCTTCATCCGCTTTTTACCCTTCGCCTGCTTTTGTAGCAACTTCTTCTTCCGGGAAATATCGCCACCGTAGCATTTTGCCAAGACATCTTTACGCAATGCCGGGATATGTTCACTCGCAATGATCTTTGCACCGATCGCCGCTTGAATCGGAATCTTAAACTGGTGGCGCGGAATCAATTCTTTCAGCTTCTCCGCCATTGCTCGGCCAATATGATACGCCTTGTCCCGGTGAACAATCATTGCCAGAGAATCGACCGGATCTTTATTCACCATCAGGTCTAGGCGCACCAATTCACCTTTGCGATAATCAATCAGTTGGTACTCCATGCTGGCATAACCACGGGTACGTGACTTGAGCTGGTCAAAAAAGTCCGTTACCACCTCCGCTAAAGGCAACTCATAAATAATGTTGGTGCGGTTCTCCGTGAAATACTTCATATCTTTGAAAACACCGCGCCGCGTCTGACAGAGATCCATGATTGTGCCAACGAATTCTTCTGGCGTAATTACATCAACCTTGATGTAAGGCTCTTCAATTTTTTCTCTATACTGCGGATCTGGTAGCTGGCTCGGATTATCAATCTCTTGCACTTGGCCGTCTATCGTTGTAACTCGATAAATTACCGAAGGAGCGGTTGTGATCAAATCAAGATTGTATTCTCGTTCCAAACGCTCTTGCACAATTTCCATATGGAGCAGCCCCAAAAAGCCGCAGCGAAAACCAAAGCCCATTGCCGTCGAGGTTTCCGGTTCAAAAGATAAAGCTGCATCGTTGAGCTTGAGTTTATCCAGTGCATCCCGCAGATCAGGGTATTGGTCTGCATCGGTCGGAAACAAACCACAGAAAACCATCGGTTTTGCTTCGGTATAACCGGGTAATGCTTCTTCTGCTTTATCGATCGCCGACGTCAAAGTATCACCAACACGGGCATCTTCTACTGATTTGATTGCTGCGGCAAAATAACCAACTTCGCCAGCATGGAGAGAGTCAACATGGATTTCGTTTGGTGCAAGAATCCCTAATTCATCAACTTGATATTCTTTACCTGAGGCCATGAGGTAAACTGTGTCACCTTTGTTGACCGTCCCGTCCATCACTCGGAAATAGACAATTACGCCGCGATAGGGATCGTAATAGCTGTCGAAAATTAGGGCGCGCAGTGGTTTATCGACAGTATCTGCTGGAGGTGGAACTTGCTTAACGATGGACTCTAAAATGTCTTGGATGCCGATGCCTTGTTTGGCGGAAGCCTGAATAATATCTGTGCAATCGAGTCCAACGACTTCTTCTATTTCTTCTGCGACTCGTTCTGGTTCTGCACCGGGTAGGTCAACTTTGTTGAGGATGGGGATAATTTCGAGGTCATTATCGAGGGCGAGGTAAACGTTAGCGAGGGTTTGGGCTTCAACGCCCTGTGAGGCGTCCACGACGAGTAATGCGCCTTCGCAAGCGGCCAGCGATCGCGACACTTCGTAGGAAAAATCGACATGGCCGGGTGTATCGATCAAATTCAAAATATATTCTTCGCCGTCTTTGGCGACGTAACGCATCCGAGCGGCTTGTAGCTTAATTGTGATCCCGCGTTCTCGCTCTAGATCCATGTTGTCGAGGAACTGTTCTTTCATGTCTCGCTGTGCCACTGTGCGAGTATCCTGCAACATCCGATCTGCAAGGGTCGATTTACCGTGGTCAATATGAGCAATAATCGAAAAATTACGGATGCGAGAGACGGGAACGTCAGTCATGGATGTGCCATTAAAGTCTAGAAACTGTATTTAGTTTAATATTCTTATCCTCACTTCGGGGTAGAACTGGCCAAAAGTTCACTCGAAAAAACGCTGGATAGAGGGATGCTGCGTTCTTTTATCTACTGAGTAAATTCTCGGAGCACACATTTTCTGAAAGGTTTACCTGTTCTTAAAGAATCTTCGTCTTGAGCCTGATAATATACTGGTGCTGGAATTTTTATATTTTTAGGGCGATCGCCTGAATTACGGTTTTCGTCGTTATTAATAAAGCCTTGTTATCAGCAAAAATAAATTCTCGGCTTTTCAGCCATATTTTTGAGGATTAAAAAACAATAAAATTACGAACGATTGATATTGTTTTCCTCTATTTGTGATTTCTGTGTTCCACTATCCGGTATAGATTAGCGGCTTTCTAATGACTTATACAGATCAACTCACAGCAACAGACCATATTCTCAGAACAGAGAATGTCAGTGTCTATTATGGAAATTTTTTGGCGATCAAAGGCGTCTATCTGGATATTCCCAAAAATCAGGTAACCGCTTTTATTGGCCCGTCTGGTTGCGGCAAGAGTACGCTTTTGCGCTGCTACAACCGCCTCAACGACCTTATTCCGACATTCCGCATCGAAGGAAATATTGCCTATCACGGTAGTAGTTTGTATGCTCCAGAGGTTGACCCTGTAGAAGTTCGGCGTCGCATCGGGATGGTCTTCCAAAAGCCAAACCCGTTTCCAAAATCTATTTACGACAACATCGCCTACGGTGCTCGCATCAACGGCTATAAAGGCAATATGGATGAACTCGTAGAGCGATCGCTGAGACAAGCCGCCCTATGGGATGAAGTAAAAGATAAATTACGCCAGAGCGGTTTGGCCCTATCCGGTGGTCAGCAACAACGCCTTTGCATTGCTCGTACCGTCGCCATTCAACCCGAAGTTGTGCTGATGGACGAACCTTGCTCCGCACTAGACCCCATTTCCACTCTCAAAATTGAAGAGTTGATCCATGAGCTAAAGGAACAATACACGATCATTATCGTGACTCACAACATGCAGCAAGCATCACGTGTGGCAGATATTACAGCGTTTTTTAACGTCAGAACAAATGAAGACGGTACGCGCCAAGGTTATCTCGGAGAATGCGATCGCACAGAAGTTATTTTCCAAAATCCACGCGAACAAGCAACCCAAGAATACGTAAGCGGTCGTTTCGGCTAAGTACAGACAGACCCCTTTACCATTTCAAATCAAACCTGTAACATTCTGAGAACACATCAGATCTACAGGTTTTTGTTTGCCAACAAAGCTGTGTAGGCAAGCTTCCGTCCTCTTATCACTACTGAAAATCAGGCAATATTTGTTTGTGTCAGTAGAACATCTGGTAATGGAAGTCTGAAAATCCGGTAAGATGAGGATGAATATCGCCTTACTTAAGTCTATTTCTGACTTTTCTAGTTCACCGCAGCTTATACAAGTAAAATCCAGCTTTTATTTTGTAATAGTCAAAGTATTGCTAGTCACGCCTCTTTCTTTTCTCCTTCGCCAATTGACCCATGGTCGTAGCCTCTTCTAAGTCAAATCCATTCAACCATTACTTTATCGTCAGTGATGATCAAGGGAGTCGAGAGTACTCCTTGACTGGTTCGAAATATACTTTAGGGCGAAAAAGTAGCTGTACGATTAATCTACATTCCCAATTTGTGTCTCGTCTCCATGCGACGTTGCTACGCTGTCTACGCAATGATGGGCGATCCTATTACCGGATTCTGGATGGTGATGGTTATCAGCAAAATAGTGCGAACGGCATTATCGTCAATGGCAAAAAAGTGAACTCTCATGAATTGAAACATGGGGATGAGATTGTTTTTGGCCCTCAGGTTTACGGTGTGTATGAGTATCGTCAGGAAGGCGAGTCTTCTCAAGCGGAAAGTATCCTTGAAGAGGAGGATCCGTTTGATATCACGCTGATTGATCCAGCGATGATTGAGGAAGATGAAGGGCATGCGGGTGATGATGTCTCAACGCAACTATTGGGAATGTCTGATTTTGATGAGAAGTAAAACTGGTTGATTGCCTCAATTTTGCAGATGTTTGCTGCGCTGCTTTGGTCGGTTCGATGTCAAAAACTGTAATATAGGCTTTGTAATATTGCGCTACGAATTTTTTTTCTAGACTGATTCCTTTCGCGTTTTCATAAAATTGCTGATCAATGTTTAATTTCTCTTTTCCGAAAAAGGCAGCGGATTGGTCACCATGGTTGGATGCTGCGGCATTGCTACTGTGGGGGAGTTTGCTGCTGAAATATACGATTACGGGTCAGCTGGCATTGTTGATTCATCCGAACTATTTCGTGTTATCGACGTTGGCGGGAATTGTCTTGTTGCTTTTGGGCTTGGGTAAGCTCTGGCAGAATATTAATCCTAGTCTTTATGCGGGCGAATCAATTCAACATATTTCGCTATTGCCGCAGAATTTGGGGAGTAGTTTACTTATTTTGGTGGCGATCGCCGGATTTATTATTTCACCGTCAATTTTGGCGAGTCAGACAGCAATTCAGCGGGGTCTAACCGAAGATTTGCCTTTAACGCGTAGTCAACCAGAGAGCTTTCGCACAGGTATTAGCCCAGAAGAACGAACACTTTTAGACTGGATTCGGACACTCAATGCTTATCCAGAGCCGGATGCTTACACGGGTGATCCAGTGAAAGTGAAAGGATTTGTGACCTACTTACCGCAGTTGCCAGAAAATTATGTGATGGTTTCGCGGTTCGTGCTGACTTGCTGTGCGGTAGACGCCTATCCCGTCGGCTTACCAGTGCAGTTGTCCGACGAGCTGCCCAGGCCGGCGTCCGATTCTTGGGTGGAAGTAGAAGGAGAGATGATCACTAAAGAATTTGAGCTGAGCGCAGAAGAAACAGAAGCAGGTGTCGAGCAGCGGCAATTAGTAATTGTCGCGAGTACGGTCAGTCCTATTCCCACGCCAAAAAATCCTTACGATTATTAATGATTAAGCGCAATTTGAGTAGGCTCAATTGCCTATGGGCAGCTAGTTTTGCTGTCAGTTTAGGATTTGTTTTTGGTGGTTGTAGCAAAGGTGATTCGCGGCCTGCGGCATTGCCCCAAGATGACCAAATTCAAGTGTATTTCAACCATCACGAAGCGAAAAAGACAGATTATGTGGAGCCTTATCGAGGTATTGAGCGAGCTGGGGATAATTTAGAGCAGGTTTTGCTTGATGGAATTGATCAGGCGCAAACGAGCATTGATATTGCGGTGCAAGAGTTGAATTTACCGCTGGTGGCCGAGGCGTTGGCTGCTAAATCAACGGCGGGAATTGCGATTCGAGTTTTGCTAGAAAATTCCTATCGCCGTCCGTGGATTCGGATCGAAAATGATGAGCTGTTCGAGTTTGATGAGCGGGATCAAGGGAAATATCAAGAGTTTGTTGCGCTTGCTGATGAGGATAAGGATGGTTTTCTGAGTGATGAGGAAAAGGAAAAGTCTGATGCGATCGCCATTTTAGAAAAGGCCAAAATTCCGATATTGGATGACACGGCAGACGGCTCAAAGGGCAGCGGTTTGATGCACCACAAATTCATGGTGGTCGATGGTGAAAGAGTCATTACGGGTTCGGCAAATTGGACATTAAGTGGTATCCATGGGGACTTTGCGAATCTGGAAACACGGGGTAATGCGAATCATTTATTGGTAATAGAAGATCAGGCGATCGCCGCCCATTTCACCGCAGAATTTGAAGAAATGTGGACAGGGCGAAAATTTGGTGTCCAAAAAATTCAGGATGCTCCTCAGTCTTTTCGGGTTGGTGAAAGTCAAGTCACAATTCAATTTTCACCATTTTCTAAGTCCCAACCGTGGGAAAACACGAGCAATGGTTTGATCGGTGCGACTCTCAATCAAGCCCAAAAGTCAGTAGATTTAGCTTTATTTGTTTTTTCTGAGCAGAAAATTGCCAACATTTTAGAAAAAGAAGCAGATGAAAGGACAAAAATTCAAGCATTAATTGATCCGAGTTTTGCCTTTCGAGAATATAGTGACGGACTAGATATGTTGGGCGTCAACCTGAAGGAAAAATGCGATCCGTTTAATCGTCCGTGGCGATCGCCGATTCGGTCTGTCGGCACACCAAAATTAGCGCAAGGGGACAAGTTGCACCACAAATTTGGAATTGTTGACGGTGCAACAGTAATTACGGGTTCTCACAACTGGTCAGCCTCAGCGAATTTTCAAAATGACGAAGTTCTACTCGTAATTGAAAGTAGGGCGATCGCCAAACATTTCGAGCGGGAATTTGATCGTTTATATGCTGATGCTTATTTAGGAATACCGCCTTTTATTGCCGACAAACGTCAGGCGATCGCCGCTAATTGCACACAAGCATCAACAACAGGAATTGTTAATATCAATACCGCCAGTGCCGCTGAACTCGAAACTTTACCGGGCATTGGTGAGGCGATCGCCCAACGTATTATCGAAGGCCGTCCCTATAAAAATTTGCAAGATTTAGATCGGGTGTCAGGCATTGGAGAAAAGAAAATTCAGGCGATCGAAGGAAAAGTCACTTGGTAGCTTTTGTTAAGGTTGTAAATCAAGGAGAGCCGGAGATTTAAAGATAATCTCAGCACAAAAAAATCTTCTAAAATTAACGCATAAAGAGTATTTTGTTTGGAAAGAAGAGTAATTAGAAAAGCACAAATGCATTCATGATGAAGTTTGTGCGATGAATGGCGACAGCGTAAACTTTACCCGAACTCAAGTTATTATATCTCGAATATTTATTCTAATATTTCATCAGACGAAAAAATATTTTCTTGTGAATCTAACCTCTGGCTTTTGTTGTTGTCAAGAAATAGAGGATCAATCTCTTGGGTTAGACTATCTCCTATTCCATTAAAAACACTCATATTCCCTGTGGAATTATCTAGTGGAATTTGTCCAATTTCCTGTGAAATATCTTGAAAATGTCCATTTAAACTAGGTATCACAGTTTCACATTGCTCTTTAGAGGATTGTTCAAATACCGAGTTTATACTTTCTTCTTCTCCAAGTCCCGTAAGGAGATCTCGTTTTTGGTAAATCATACTGTCAATAGAATAGATACCGTTTACCGAATGTACAATTGAGTGATTCTTTGACATCACAAATAATTCTCGATCTTTCGCATTAAAATTTTCTCGATGCTCTGATTGAATAACTTGTGGATTATCTTGAACAAATACTGATAATTCAGGAACTTTGGTGAAAATTCCATCTATTGTGTCCGAAACTAAATGTTTAAGTCTAGGTTCTAGTAAAAAAGGATCCATTGCGATTATTTCCCAATGATCTTTTAAGTCGTCTTGAAATTGTCCCAGAATTGCCATTGCATCAGCTCTTCCATAACAAGATTCGTACATTTCTTGAACTAACTCTTCATGTACATTAATCTCTTGCTGTTGGAAATAGAGTTGCCAATCCTCTAAATTTAATTTTTCAAGACGATGATAAGCAAGATTCGTATTGTTTTTTATTGGTTCGGTTAAAGACTGGCTACTAGTAATTATCGTAAGAGACTGAATTCCTGAACTTCCCAAAACATCCAGTAATTCCATATATTCTTTATAAGGCTGAAAAAAACGACCTGAATTATCTAGTATCGATTCTAAATTTTTGATTAGAATGCCGATAGGCTTTTTCTTCAATTCTTGCTTAAGACTATCTAAAGAAATGGTGAAATCTTCAATGTATTCTCCACTAATATTTTTCAGCATCAGAGGCAAAGTAGTCTGTGGCAAAGGGTTCTGTGAAGAGCCAGTAGAAAAAGAAAAATCATAAAAACTCTCAAACATATTCTCAAGGTATCTTTCTGCTAAACTTTTTTTCCCAATACCATTCAATCCTTGAATAAGGATAATTTTTTTTCCCATACGGACAAGTCGATCTAGAGCGGCACGCTCTTCTTGACGTCCTACAAAATTATGATCACTCCACCCCAACTGTTCTGACTCCTTCGTTGTCATAGACATGGGATCTGCTGTCGTGGATATCCCTAATTGCTCACTAATTGATACTGGTAATGACTCATCACGATAGTGAGGTGAAACTACATGATCCGGTGCAAATTGACGAAACAAACGCAATAATTCATCACGGCGAAATCCTGTATACACGATTTTATCGGGAGGAAGCCCAAATTTATTTGCAATGTCTCTGAAATGAGTGCGTACTGTATTTGGGTCAATTTCTAAAGCTGTAGCGATCACATCATGCTCATAACCCTGTAAAAACAGCTTCAATACCCGATTATGTTGAGGAGTCAGTTGTGCAAGCTTAGCTTCAAATTGCTTCTTATTCTCTGGGATAGATGGCATGAGAGAAAACGCGAAAGTCATTTAAATACCCATCATAGAAGACTTCTATTGCAGAAAATGCACAACATTCACAGAATTTGCACAACTTTGCACAAGCCGCATTAATTGCACAAAATCGCCTAATTTTGCACAGACGAAACAAAACTGAATCATCCTTGTCAAAATCAAGCCATAACAGTGATACAAGGATTTATTCATGTTTATAACTCACTCAAATCAAGAGATTTTAGCTGCTCTTCTGCGTTATTCAAATCAACCTAGCGATCGCCACTTTGAACGACTGTACAGACTCATCAATCAACACCCAAAGCTCAACCGCAACCAACGCAATCGTTATCGGCAGGAAATTTTTGAAGAAGCCGTTCAAGAAGCATGGCTGATTTTTTATCGAAAAAACCTGAAAGCTTTACTCAAGAAATTAGAAGTTGAAGGCACGGCGATCGTTCCTGAGAACGCAACCATCATCGTCACCTGTCTGGTCAAACATTTGAACCGACTCATCCGCAATAAAAATGTCGATCTCTACCGTAAGGAAACCGACCCCAAAGCTGCCTAATTATTGATTCTTGCAAATTTTATCGGTGCTTAACTATGCCTAAACAAGAACGTCAATTTAAGTTTTCGCTGAATAATCCTGTCGGCACAGAGAACGGCGATCGCCGGGAACACCTCGATCTTTTAGCCTCTTCTGAAGACCTCTGTAAAAACTGTTACCTCAACGAACTTCGGGAACGCTTTCAAGAGATTATCAATTCCCCTCAATGGCAGAGCGAACATCCCCGCAACCGCCCAGAATTTAACCTTGCGGCATTTCTCTACTACAAATATCAAGGACTTAGTTACAAGGCGATCGCCACAGAATTGGGAGTTAGTCCAGCCTATGCGGCAAGCCATTGGCAACGAAAATTTCAGCCGATACTTTGCGAACTACTGCAAGACTTCCAATAATAAGCTCAGGTTACGCAGGGTTACTTACTTCACTCAAACTCTTGCAAAACTATTGTTTCAGAAAGTCTAAAAAATTCTTTGATAAATTTGCATAACTAAGTGCAGGGAGAACGATAGATAGCTAAGAGGAAAGCAATGCCAGTATAGAGTTGCTTTTCTGACTAACTTATCATCATATTTGGGAAATTTTACCATGAATTTAAAAAAAATAGCGATTGCCTCTGGACTAGCTCTCGTAGCTGCCTTTAGTGGTGCGACTGCTGGTTTTGCAAATAACTGGGCAGGGGGTGAACGCTCTGGTTCCTGCATTAATACGTCGACCTGCACATTTGGTTCCTATACTAAACCAACAAATACTTCTGGTATCGGTGGGTTTTATGTCAACGTAATGGAACGTTCTAGCGCAACTGAAGCTGCAACCCTCGGATGGACTGGTACGTATTGTAGCGGCGCAACATTTTCTGGATCTAAACGTATTTCAGAGAGCACAACAAACCAGAACTACATTAACTTTCGCAGTAAAGTTTGCAGCTTTAAGTTTACGATTAGTCAGCGCACTGCACCAATTTACTTTAAGGTGAATTACGATTTTGACTTTTAATCCTTGCTGGGTAAATTCTCTGTCCCTATTAAAGAGTAATTAATCTAGCAGTAGTGCGTTCCGAAGGCAATATTCCGTAATGCCCGGTTTATTCACGGCGGAGATAGTAATTTTAACGCTCCGCCAAGTCATATTTTTTACTGATCTTTCTGGATCTCCTTGCTAAAGAGATCGCCAAACATTTTTAGTCGAAATTAGATCATTTCATAGATCAATATATTTGGATATATTTTCCTTTTTCCTTGAATTGCTTGCCAGCATCTCCGTATCACCACCAGTAGAATATGGCACAATAAGCAAGTCAAAATCCTTGTTTAGCGTAACGTTGTAAGTATGTCTGCAAATCCCGAATGGCTCGCCCGTGGCACCAGCGAAATTTTTCCTGATAATCCTGACGATAATCTCGCTAAGGCGATCGCCGCCACCGACAGACCGTTGCGCATCAAGCTGGGCATCGATCCCACCGGGACAGACTTGCATTTAGGCCACAGCATTCCTTTCCGAAAACTGCGCGATTTTCAGGATGCAGGACATACTGCTGTCGTAATTATTGGGGACTTTACCGCTCAAATTGGCGACCCTACTGGCAAATCCGAAGTCCGCAAGCAACTCACCGCCGAGGACGTGAAAAATAATGCCGAAACCTACCTCGATCAACTACGCCCAATTTTAGATTTTGACACTCCCGAACGCTTAGAAATCCGCTACAACTCCGAATGGCTCAAGGATCTCAACCTTGCCAAAACCCAAGAACTCCTCGCCACGATGACCGTGCAGCAGATGCTTGCTAAGGAAGGTTTTGCCAAACGTTACGACAGCGAAAATCCAATTTATATTCACGAATTTCTCTACCCGCTGATGCAAGGTTACGATTCTGTTGCTGTTAAAGCTGATGTCGAGCTCGGCGGTACAGACCAAAAATTCAACGTGGCAGTGGGACGCGATTTGCTGCGGCACTTCGGTATCAAGCCTCAATTTGGCTTGTTGTTGCCCATTCTCATCGGTACAGACGGCAAAGAAAAAATGTCTAAAAGTCTCAATAATTATGTGGGCTTAAAAGACAATCACCACACGATGTACCAGAAGCTGCAAAATACGCCAGATACTTTGCTGAAGGATTATTTTGAGTTGCTCACGAAGATTGACTTAGAGACTTTGCCGGAAAATCCGAGGGAACAACAAAAACTTTTAGCCAGAGAGATTGTGACCCAATTCCATGGTGCAGAAGCGGCAACGGATGCGGAAAAAGCAGTGCAAAATGTCGCAGCGGCGAATATTCCTGAATTTTCCCTAGCTGGAGTCGAATTTCCTTCGCCTCTCTTTTTTATCCTCGGTGCTTCGGGTTTATGTTCTAGCAGTGGCGATGGCAGAAGGCAAATTAAAGGTGGTGCGGTGCGTCTTGATGAAGAGAAAATTACTGATATGAATACTGCTTTTAACTCCGCGGATCAATTGGTGGATAAAGTGTTGCGCGTCGGTAAAAAGAAATTTGTTCGTCTTGTTGCTTAAACAAAAAATTCGGCAGATAAAAATGCAAGGAAGGCGATCGCCGCCCTCTGTCAGAAAATCAATACTAAACTAATAATTAGGGTAAATAAAGCTCTTTGGTCGCCCTAGGTTGAGGAAAATCACTACATTTATTTCAATATCCAACCCTATAATTGATGTAGAAAACAGAGGCTAAATTACGATGACTTTAGCAACCTATCAATGGACAATCAAACGTTACCACCAAGCGATTGATGCAGGTCTTTTTACAGATGAATCGGTGGAATTGTTGCGAGGGAATTTAGTTGTTATGGCTCCAGAACGAGAAGCTCATGCTTATTACAATAGTGAAGTGGGTGATTACTTAAGGAAATTATTGGGCGATCGCGCAAAAGTCCGTAATGCTAATCCGATTACTCTGCCGAATAATTCTGAACCTGAACCAGATTTGGCGATCGCCCAACCATTAGGTCGAGAATATTTGCAACATCATCCTTATCCTGAAAATATTTTCTGGTTAATTGAATGTTCCCAAGCGACCCTCAGTAAAGACTTAACTGAAAAGAAAGAAATTTACGCTGAAGCTGGCATCAAAGAATATTGGATTATTGATCTAAAGAATCAGCAATTAATTGTTCTTCGTGATTTGCTCAATCAGGAATACAAAACTGAATTAACATTAACTTCAGGATTTATCTCTACCATTGCCTTTCCTGAATTACAAATATCTGTATCTACTCTGCTTCAAAAAGTATAAAGAGAATGGGGCGATCGCCTTCTCAAAATCAAATATTATTAGATAAAAGAGCTTCTTGAAAGAGTTTCCATTATGAGTTACCAAGACATTATCACGATTGAGCCGGACAAACGCGGTGGCAAACCTTGTATCCGTCGGATGCGAATAACAGTCTATGATGTCTTGGGCTGGTTAGCTGCGGGAATGTCTACAGATGAGATTATTGACGATTTTCCTGAATTAACTGAACTTGATATTAGATCTTGTTTAGAGTTTGCAGCGGATCGTGAGCATCGTTTGGTGGTTTCTGCGAGTGCTGCATGAAATTACTTTTCGATCAAAATTTGAGCCGAAAGCTGGTCAATCGATTGGCTAATATTTTTCCTGAATCTAGTCATATTCAGTTTCATGGTCTGACGAAAAGACGGATAGTGAGATTTGGGAGTTTGCGAAGTTAAATGATTTTTGTATTGTGACTCAAGATGCTGACTTTACTGAAAAAAGCCGATTGTATGGTTCGCCACCGAAAGTCATATGGTTGAGATGTGGAAATGCACCGACGAATCAAGTCGAATCACTTATACGATCTGGACAAGATGCGATTCGGGAACTCTTAAAAAATCCAGTTCTTCATTGCTTAGAGTTGTACTAATGGAAGACTAGAAATAGGCGATCGCCTTTATTAAAGGTCAAACGGCGATCGCCGCCCCTTTTTGAAAAATTAATGTCCAATTACCGCAGACCAAAAATCACTGGTGCAACCTATTTTCATTAATGCAATCATCAAAAGTAGCGCTCGCTAACTTCTCTCAAAACAAATCTGAATTTTTTGAAAATCCGCTACCAAACTCTGTTCTAACTCATTTTTATCCCTAGAAATATAGTATTCATGGTCTATAATCAATTGTGCTAGATGTGAATAATTTACTTCTCTCTTGGCAAAGATTTGGGTTAGTAACTCAAATCTTTGAAAATTTTTCTTACTCTCTTCTATCGAGATATCTAAGATGCCATTATATTGGCCAGCAATTATGCCTATCTCCATTGACTCCCAACAAGTAATTCGAGAAATAAATTCTATAGGGATACATCCCTGATAAGCACAGTTTCCTAGCTTAAGTAAACTCTTCTTCCAGTAATGTTGATATTTCTGTAAATTTTCACGAAAGTATTTTGTCCATTGTTTTAAGTCCAAATCAGAATTGGTTGGCGTTAATGCTTGCTCCAAAAAGTCTTCATCTGGCAAGAGATTTTGATATTCTGACTTCGGGATTTCTATTTCTATTAGTGCGCCATATTTGAAATTTGCCTGATGCGCGTAAAATGGGGCATAAATACAACTAAGATAAACAACATTTTCTTCACTAGGTAGATCCTCCCAATTCCCCTTATTTCCACTATCAGATCTAGGAAGAATACCTTTTTCAGCAATCTGCTCTATAAATTCTATGCTAGTTCCATGATAAATTCTCATTGCATCACAACATTTTCAATCATAAAATTTTATAAAGGGCGATCGCCTGTATAGAGAACAGTTAAAACATCACATTAAAGCCAAGTTGAATATCAACTGCTATTTTGATATTTTCCCAGTACGTATCTTCCAATATGCCGAGTCGATTTTTAACACGACTGGAATCAATCGCCCTTATTTGTCCCAAATCAATATATCGATCCTGATCTAGTTTGTTTTGAGCCGTCGCTTTAACATTCACCACAAAAGGATAGTTTTTATTGCCTTTTAATAAAGGAGCAATGATAGTCGTACCGCTTTTTTCATTTCCCAAATCATTCTGAATAATTAGACAAGGACGCTGCTTTTTCGTCTCAGAACCAACGGCAGGATTCAGATCAACCCACCATATTTCTCCACGCCGATAATCCAAAATCCCATTAGGCATTTAAACCATCGCCCACAACCACATCCCAAGCCGCAAGTTCTGTCTGAACTGTTACATCCTGCGCTTGTTCTTCATAGGCTTTTGCTAATTCTCGGAGGAAAAGCCGCTTTTGTTCTTTTAATAAAAGACTATTGATAAAAGCACTGCGATTGCTTGTTCGTTGATCTACAAATCGTAGAGACTGATCATCTAAAGTAATACTAATCTTTTTACTCATCGGACTAATTCACTTACAGTTAGCATTGGTAGGATTCTACTATCATACTAATTAGTATTCTTTAGACTGTCAATGAATAAACTAGAGATCTTCTTACTTAGCTAGGATGCGCTACTGCTTAATAACGCATCCTACAAAAAGTCCTTAAACTTTAGCTAATTCTTCCTTTGCGGAATCGCTAGCAAGAAACTTTTCGAGTTCAGTCAACATCTCAGCATCAACTTTTGTCTGCATCGGGCAGAACTTAGGCCCACACATGGAGCAGAATTCCGCTGTTTTATAGATGTCTGCGGGTAGAGTTTCATCGTGGTACTCACGGGCACGCTCAGGATCGAGGGACAGATCAAACTGCTTATCCCAATCGAAGTTATAACGAGCTGCCGAAAGTTCATCATCGCGATCGCGCGCACCGGGACGATGACGGGCAATATCCGCCGCGTGGGCTGCAATCTTGTAAGCGATTAAACCATTACGCACATCTTCCGCGTTAGGCAAACCAAGGTGTTCTTTCGGCGTGACGTAACAGAGCATCGCTGTGCCATACCAACCAGCCATTGCCGCACCGATCGCCGATGTGATGTGGTCATAACCGGGGGCAATATCAGTAACCAAGGGGCCAAGTACATAGAAAGGCGCTTCAGAACACTCTTCCATTTGCTTGCGGACATTGAACTCGATCTGATCCATGGGGACGTGACCTGGGCCTTCCACCATCACTTGAATGTCATCTTCCCAAGCGCGGCGAGTCAGTTGACCAAGGGTTTTGAGTTCTGCGAGCTGGGCATCGTCAGAAGCATCGTGGGTACAGCCGGGACGCAAAGAATCTCCCAAACTGAAGGACACATCGTACCGCTTAAAGATTTCGATGATGTCGCTGTAGTGGGTGTAGAGAGGATTTTGCTTATGGTGGTGCATCATCCAGCGGGCGAGAATACCGCCACCACGGGACACGATGCCAGTAATGCGGTCTTTCACGAGGGGCAGATGCTCGATCAAGATTCCGGCGTGGATAGTCATATAGTCCACACCTTGCTGAGCGTGCTTTTCAATAATGTGGAGAAAATCCTGTGCGGTGAGGTTTTCCATTGCACCATGGACGCTTTCTAGTGCTTGGTAAATGGGCACTGTGCCGATGGGAATGGGAGATGCATTGATAATTGCAGTCCGAATTTCATCGAGGTTGCCGCCACCAGTGGAGAGATCCATGAGGGTGTCTGCGCCATATTTCACGGCGAGATGCATTTTTTCTAGCTCCTCGTTGATTTCGGAAGAGTTAGGAGATGCACCGATGTTTGCGTTGACTTTGCACTTGGAGGCAATGCCGATCGCCATCGGTTCGAGATTGGTGTGGTTAATATTCGCGGGGATAATCATCCGTCCACGGGCAACTTCATCACGGATCAAATCAACGGGGAGATTTTCTCGTTTGGCAACGTAGTCCATCTCTTCGGTAATGACTCCCTTGCGTGCGTAATGCATCTGGGAAACATTGCCTTGACCTTGCCGTTTGGCGACCCAATTAGATCTCATATTCTTTTTATCCTCTATTAATTAAGCTTCCCTACGCTGGTATGACCCAGTCTCAGGTTCTAAGGGACTATCTCAGTCTGGTTTTTCGACAGACACCCCTAGCTATTCGGTTTAGATTTTAACACCACTTTATTCGGAAGATCTCATCATGCTTGACTGTTTTGAGGGCGATCGCCTTTATTTCATAACAGTGCTGGACAAAGTGAAAGAAGTACAAACTCTCAATTACTTAAAGAACTGAATGATAAATTGCCCCATCAAAATTCGGTCTTTCGTCCTCAGCCAGCCAATAAAAACCAAAAGGTTTTAGCACTAACTGCTTGTCAAAAATATTTGGCGGTTTACCACTACATAGATCAACCAGCAAATCTCGCTGACTACAATCAAAAGGCGAAGGATCAAAAGTATCTAAATCTAAATATTGATAAGTTGCTCCAAAATTACCAATAACAAGCACATGACTACGTTTTCTCGGATTGATTCGGACAAAGCCAAATAAATTTTCATTATTCATGTTTAGAAGCAATCGATTATTAAAATCAGAAAAAGCTTTAATCGATTTCCTCACCGCAATCATGCGTTGTAACGCAGTAAAAATACGATTTTCAACTGTGCCTTCAACCTTGCGCAATTCCGCTTTTTTCCAATTGATTTTCGGGCGATGTGCCCAGCGTGTATCGTTGGCTTTACTAAGATTTCCCATGTAGGAATAATCATTTAAAGTGCCAATTTCATCACCGTAATAAATAAGGGGAATACCACCAAAAGAGCAAATCATACTATGCAGTAAAAGAATATGATCCACTAACAAATCAACTTTCGCCGTATTCTGTTCCTCTAAAGCTGTTTCTAAACCAATTAAAGAAGTTAAAGTACCAGAGATTCTTGCATCATTATTCTTTGGATTTTGACCAAAAAGTAAACCTCGCGCATCAGTTCCAGAAAATTGTCCTGAAAAGTATTTAATTAAAAAATCTCTGTGAGAACGAGGATCATAACCTGCTTGAGCAATGTCATCATCAGTAAAGCCCAGACCAATATCGTCGTGGCAACGAATGTAATTTAGCCATGTCGCCCGCTCTAATTTTTGAGGAATATTTTTTAAACCTTGGTTAAGCAATCTCGTATTTTTGGTGGCAACAGCATCCCACATCAAAGCCATAAAAGTTGCGTTGTAAGCGACTTCACATTCTTTTGCTTGAATTGCATCTTCACCAAAATATTTTACGATTTCGACTGGTGCAACAATGGCTTCTGCAATAAAAATCACACCCGGTGCAGTTATCTGGTAACAGTCTTTGAAAATTTGTAGAATGATGTGAGCTTCTTTTTCGTTTTGACTATAACTCCCAATCTTTTTCCAAAGGAAAGCCACTGCATCTAGACGCAAAATATCGATGCCTTGATTCCCCCAAAATAGGAGAATATCAACCATTTCAATAAGCACTGAAGGATTTTGATAATTAAGATCCCATTGATAACTGTTAAATACAGTCATTACCCATTTATTGAGTTTTTCATCCCATGTAAAATTGCCGGGAGAAGTTTCGGGAAAGACTTCTGGCAGATTTTTTTCGAACATATCGGGAATATCCCGATTGTCGAACATGTAATAATATTTCTGATAAATTTCGTCGCCTTGTCGGGCTTTTTCAGCCCATTCGTGTTCGTTAGAAGTGTGATTGATGACAATATCTAAAGCGAGCAGTATTTCATTTTCCCGCATTTCTTTAACGAGATCTTGCAGGTCTTTTAAGTCACCAACTTTTTCGTTTATTTCTCGATAGTTACTAACTGCATAACCACCGTCGCTGGCATTGCGAGGGCATTGCAGAATCGGCATGATATGCACAAAATTAATGCCCAACTCTGTCAAGTAATCAATTTTTTTGCGGAGGTCTTGTAAATCATCGGCAAAACCATCGGCGTATAAGGGCATCCCAACCCATTTTGAATCGAGAAACCAGTTGAAGTCTTTTTCTCTTGCTAAATCTACGGCTTTTAATTCGGGCGATCGCTGAATATATTGCCGAATCATCACATCAACTAATTTCAAAAGCTGCTCTTCAAAATCAGGACGCCGCCCATATAACTTTTGGAACAGAGAGAACAGACTATAAAAGTTTGCGCCGAGTCTAGTATAAAAGTGCGTTAAGTCTTGATCCTTAAATTGAGGCTTTAGCTGATCTAGAATGTCATTAAGAAGTGAATGCGATAGCTGCTCATACATCGGTAGAATACCTTGTTCCTTGTCAAGCGAAAATATAGATTAAACAATAAAGAAAACACTCGACAATGCACTACTTTGATATAGGTTTGCATCGTTAAATGTTTCCAGTGAAAAGCATCAGAAACACGTTAAAAATCAAGCTTCGCTCAAATTCCACTGGTTTTGAAAGGTAGCATAAAATGACTTATTGCTAGTGGTAGCACCTTGAATACCGACTACGGCGCTAGCAAATTCTTGTGCTCTTTCTAAGATTAACGGTAAAGGCCATTCTTGAACGATGCCTAGCAGAAGCACGCTACAAAAAGCATCACCAGCGCCAACAGTATCGACAATGTCTTTAACTGGGGTCGGTTTAATCGAGTGGCGATCGCCTTCAGCAGTAAATAAAGTAGCCCCGTCCTTGCCTGCGGTCAAAATAATTTGTTTTAATGCATACTGTTCAAATAATAAAGCAATTTGTTGGTCAGTGTCATCCGTTTCTGAAATTAAGGCTGGCAATTCCTCATCGTTAATCTTGAGCCAAGTCGTATTGCCTAAAAATGTCTCGATCTGCTCTAACTTCCACCAAGGAGATCGTAAATTGACATCAAAAAAGATTGTCGAGGTAAAAGTTGTTCTAATCGCTTCTAAGGCCATCAACGAAGACTGATTTCGAGTGGCTAAAGTGCCGTGATAAAGCAAACATTGGGGTGGTAAGAACGGCAGAGAACTTCCATCAATAGCATCGTACGCTTTAGGATGTTCAATATCATATTGAGGTTGACCATCAGTAAGTTCGACGGACACGATACCTGTTCCTTTGCGGCGATCGCGCTGTATCCCTTCTGTGGATAAACCCCAGACAGTCATTTCCTTGAGAATATTGTCGCCGTACTCGTCCTTGCCCACACGGGAAATCAATGTCGGTGATTGCCCAAAGGCTTGCAAATGCCATGCAACGTTAAAAGGAGCACCGCCCAGAACTTTCTTTCCGTCAGGAAAAATATCCCACAATACTTCACCAAAAATGACAATGGGCTGATCTGCCATATGTATTTACCTAGTCTTGATTAAATTAATTGTCTAGTCCGATTTTTGCCTGAGGAAAATAATGAGCAATCCCCTCTAAAATGCCTGCGCTATAGTTCCCATTCATTGTCAGAAAATCGCCTTTGGCAAGGTAAAAAGTATCTGTACTTTGGGACTGTTCTACTGTAGCTTGAATTTGCTGTTTTAGTGAGTCGTTGGCGTTAGCAACTAGCACAGATTTGAGCGGGCTAATCAGAACATCACGATCGTTGCCGCTATCGCCAGAAAATACAGTATTAGCCTCAGAGAAAGCTTGATGAGCCATCAGAAAGGCGATCGCCTCATATTTATTGGCATTTTTCGGCAAAACATCCAACAAACCTATATTAGCCGCCTCATCGATACTCCAGATAAAGTTAGCGTGAATATTTTTTTCAGACAAGCGCGATTTGACCTGTTTAATCACCGCCTCAGAATCAATGTCCAACTCAATGTAATAACTCAGCTTGTGTAAACTTTGCTTTTCTTCTTCTTGAAGACGACAGTTGCAGATATCAGTCAACAGTAAAGCCAAGTCAGCAGACGTCTTTTGCTCCCAATCCTGTGCGAGGCGATCATCCCAACTGTCCCAACGCTGCCAACCTTTACCCTGCTTTTCATAGATGCTTGCACCCACATCAGCCACAACAAAATCAGGCAACGGTAGATCATAGTCAGCGATGCCCTGTTCCACTAGTCCGAGGTCGCGTCCCGAAACATAAGCCAAGCTCACCCAAGGCTGTGCAACAAAACGGCGGAAAATAGGCCGTGCTTCAGGCGACTCAGACGGCTCACCATTTGGAATCAAAGTACGGTCTAAATCAGTACAGAGTAACAACTTATCCATCATTATTCCTCCACCGGACTGTTGCACAGTTCAAAGAAGTTGTAATGAGCTAAACCATCCAAAATTCCCGCCGAAAACTGCTGTTCCGAAAAATATATCGGTTCCACTTTAGCCAAGTCCGACAATTCTTCTTGGTGACGATTTGCAACCACAACCGACAACGTGTTGCCCAGCATCATATCTTCATCCGCACCAGATCCACCAGCCGACAAAATACGGTTGAGCGGAATTTCCCACTGCTCCGCAAACCAGCGCAAGGCATAACCCTTAGATGCACGAGCTGGAATGACATCTATATACTGACCAAAAGATGCCAGCAAGTTAACATTTTGCTCATTTTGCAACAATAAGCGTTTGAGTTTTTCGACCTCCGGCGCAATGTTTTGATCGTAGAAATAACTAATCTTATAATTACTCTGACTACCTTTAGGTTGTAACTTCAAACCTTCAATTTGAGATAGCAAAGATACGATTCTCGGGCGATTCCATTGGTAATCAATATGAGTCGTCCAAGCATTATCTTTTGTCAGACTCTTATCGTAATAAATCTCCGTACCAGAGCTAGTGATCAAGACATCAGGCTGAGGAATATTATGGTCACGAATAATCTTGAGAGCACTATTTAACTGACGACCTGTCGCAATGCAAAAAGAAACTGATTTGCGATTTTCTTCTAATACTTGAATCAACTGCCGTAGACCCTCATCATCACCCAAAAGATTTTGGTCAAGCGTGGTAACAATAGCCCCGTTGTGATACATCATCGGGCGGCGAATAAGTGGGCCTCGCTCTAGAGATTCAGTTTTGTTGATAATTGGCTTAATAACTTTTAGATAAGTTTGTACATGAGAATCCCAAGAATAGTTTTTCTGGACATTGACCTGACCATTCTTTGAAAAAGTTTCCCATTGCTCTGGTTCACCAATAATTTTCAATAGCTTGGTTACAATATCCGTGGTATCCAGTGGATCAATCAGGCAACCATTTTGGCAGTTTTTAATGATGTCAACAGGGCCGCCGTCTTTTGTCGCTACAATCGGCAAACCACTACCAGCAGCTTCAATCAGCGTCAAACCGAAAGGCTCCGTTAAAGCTGGGTTAACGAAAGCACCTTTGGATAAAGCAGCTAAGCGATACATGATGCCGACTTCTTCCGAAGCTAGATTCTTTGGATAAGCAACTTTGCCGTACAGATTATATCGATCAATCGTGAGCAGTAATTCTACGAAGATTTTTCGGGCATCGTCATCTAAATCGCGGGGATCTTCTCTTGGGCCAGTGAAAATCACGAGGTTTGCTTTCTCTTGCAATTCTGCTGATTCACCAAAAGCTTCGATTAAAACTTGAATATTTTTACGTTGGTCTAAGCGAGATAATGCTAGAACAATTGGCTTCTTTGGATTTTTTAGAAACGGCTCAATCCGAGCATAGGCAGAGCTTTCCCATTCATCACCGGTAGGAGGATAAAAGTATTTCAGGTCGGTTCCGGGCGGTACCACTCGCATCTGCTGCGGTGTGTAGTAATCGTATTGAGCGTATTGCTCATTGATTTCTTGGTTGGTACTGGTGATGATTCGAACGGCGGAAGCGAGGGTGTCTTCTTCTGCATTGATGCGGCGGGTGATGTTGTAGCGTTTTTCGATGTTTTGACGACTTTCACCGCTGGCGAGGAGGCGTTTTCGTTTACTACGCCCAAGGGAATGTCCGGTATGGATTAGTGGGACGGCGAGCTGGTTAGATAAACGAATACCCACGTAGCCGGCGTCGGCATAATGAGTATGAATGATGTCGGGCAGTCGGTCTTGTTCTTTGAGATAGGTGAGGGCGTTGTCGGCGAAGTTGTCGAGGTAGTCCCAGAGTGCTTCTTTGCGGATATAGTCGTCGTCGCCACAGGAGATTCGGACGATATTTGTTTTATCGTTAATGGCTTCGACAGGCTGGCTGTAGTCGTCACTGACTTTTTTATCAATGATGAGTTTGGTCATCACATCGACTTTTCCGATGTCATCAGTTCTCGACAAGGCTTCGGCTAATTCGACAACATATTTTGTTTGTCCTCCGGTATCGGAGTCTCGCCCCAACTCTAGGTTTTTGCCACGAATCAGACCGTGAACGCTGATAAATAAAATATATTTCCCTTGGGTCATGGTGTGTTGCCTGATGATTTTGATTTAGTGATGGTTTGCTGTAATAAGGGTAGGCAAGAAAACTAGCCGAAAAACTGATTTATTTCTCTGTTGTCAGTTATTTTAGCTCAAATAGATTGCCGACAAAATAATTATCGGAAAAATTAACACCGGCTATTCCAAAGGGTTGAGATACGTGTTTTTAATGGGCAATAGCTTTCTTTCGATAGGGGTATGATTTTAGGATTCAATTGTGTTTTGAAGTGGGTTTTTAGTCTGGCGATCGCCCTAAAATTCTAATAGAGATTTGACTTGTTATCAATGAGTTATTAATCTGACTTCCGACTAGTGTTGTGGATGCTTATTAATAGCGATCTCATCTTAAAACATCGCTTTTGGCATAAACTCGGTGTGATTTAAATACTACTTTTTGTGGTTTTGGAAGCGTGAAGAAAAGTGGTATTACTGATCCGTTAGCATGTTGTTTGTTGTTCTGATGCAGCGACATATATTGATTGTATCCAAGAGATTTGTATGCCTGTTTACACGCCAGATTGGGTTAAGGAAGCTGTTTTTTATCAAATTTTTCCTGACCGTTTTGCCCGTACAACTCAACAGGATCGACTGATACCCGCCATGCAAGTTCCACTAGAAGCATGGGATAGTTCACCAACGATACAGGGCTATAAGGGTGGTGATTTGTGGGGGGTCATTGATCAGCTGGATTACCTTCAAGAATTAGGCGTAACAGCACTATACTTTAATCCTATTTTTCAGTCAGCTTGCAATCATCGTTATCACACGCACGATTATTACAACGTCGATCCGTTATTGGGTGGCAATCAGGCGTTTGCGGCGTTATTGAAGGCGGCTCATGATCTAGAGATCAAGGTTGTGCTGGACGGGGTGTTCAATCATGCTAGTCGAGGTTTTTTCTTTTTTAACGATATTTTGGAGAACGGCCCCCACTCGCCATGGGTTGATTGGTTCAAGATTCATGGTTGGCCTTTGTCTGCGTATGATGGGTCTTTGCCTGCTAATTATGAGGGTTGGGTTGATAACCGTTCGTTGCCGGAGTTTAACCATGAGAATGCTCAGGCGCGGGAATATATTATGCAGGTGGCGGAGTATTGGATCCGTTTTGGGATTGATGGTTGGCGGTTAGATGTGCCGAACGAGATTGAGGCGGCGGGCTTTTGGCAGGAGTTTCGGGAGCGGGTTAAGGCGGTTAATCCGGAGGCGTATATTGTTGGGGAAATTTGGCAGGATGCGCGGCCATGGCTAGACGGGACGCAGTTTGATGGGGTGATGAATTATTTGTTTACGGAGGCGGCGATCGCCTTTGCGGTGGGTGATGAGGTTGTACCGGAACATGTGGCCATACCGTCATACCGCACAACGCCTGCCCTTGACGCCGTAGAGTACGGGCAACGAATCTCTGAAATTTTAGAGTTGTACGACTGGGATATTCAGCTTACGCAGCTTAATTTGTTGGCTAGCCACGATACGGCGCGTTTATTTACGATTGCGGGTGGCGAAACGGGTAAGGAAGGGGCGATCGCCGCAGCGACAGACAGCGTCATCCTGAGCACCTTACTATTGATGACATTTCCCGGTGCGCCCTGCATTTATTACGGCGATGAAGTCGGTTTAGGTGGCGCGATGGATCCAGATTGTCGTCGGACAATGCCACCAGAAAGCGAATGGAAAAACGAGATCTTACAAGAGCACAAAGCCTTAATTCAGTTACGTCGCAATCATCCTGCCTTGCAAAAAGGAGATTACAAAACCACCCTAACTCATGACCGTGTCTATGGATTTTTACGCCAATTAGATCAGCCACATGAAACCATTATGATTGTGGTCAACGCAGGCAATGAACCCTACACAGGCCGGATCTATCTAGAACAATGGGGCGTTTATGCCAGTGTGATTTGGCGATATGGCGCAGGCAGTACAGAGCTTCAGCAAAATATTTTGGCCCTCACGATACCGCCCCGCAGTGGCCTAGTCATTCAATTAGTCATGTAAGCTTGTAGGCTCTTAAAAATACCAACCTCGACGAAATCTACCATCAGACATAGGGGCGATCGCCACTAAAGCCAAAGCTAATTTGATAAAAATGATGAGTAACGAATTAAGCATTTACCTTAAAAATTAGAGAGACAAGAATTTACAGCACAATGCAATCCGTGCGTTCCTTTAAAATTAGGAGATAACCTTACTCTAATTCTTAAATGCCGAGCGTTTTCACTTCTACAATCGGAAGCAAAAAACCTGTTCAATGAAACTTATAATCAAGCAAATTCAGTATTTTGAGATTTCTTTTTAGCTCCTTTTAACTTTTTTTGACTTCTTTCAATTTCAGCAACTATTTACTAACAACCTTTAAACATGAAAATTTCTAGCTTTTCACTAGCACTCCAACGCCTCTCCCTCCTCGCTGTTGGCGTTACACTCCTTGCCAGCTGTCAATCCTCAGAACCCACTGACGATGAAGTATTAGTCGAAGACGACGGCGAAAAACGCGTCACAATCCTCGGCGTCATGATTGGCGAACAACAAGAAAAAATCGAAGAAGCTCTCAAACCATTCACGGCCGAAACAGGTATCGAAGTCGTTTATGAAGGTACAGATGCTTTCGCCACAGTTTTACCGCTACGAGTTGAATCCGGTAGTGCACCTGACGTTGCGATGTTTCCCCAACCCGGACTGATGGCTGATTTTGCTCGTCAAGGCGAATTAGTCCCGATGAGCACCGTTATGGATGCCGCTGAGATGGCGGAAGCCTATGATGATTCTTGGTTAAATCTGGGCAGCGTTGACGGTGAAGTGTACGGCGTTTGGTATCGCGTTTCTCTAAAAAGCTTGGTTTGGTATAGCCCTAAAGCGTTTGAAGCGGGTAGTTATTTTGTCCCTAGTACTTGGGAAGACATGCTCATTCTCAGCGATCGCCTCGTTGCTGACGGCAAAACGCCATGGTGTATTGGCATGGAAAGCGGTGATGCCACAGGCTGGGTGGCGACCGATTGGGTTGAAGACATTATGCTCCGTACTGCTAGCCCAGAGACCTACGACGAATGGACAACTCATAGCATTCCTTTTAACGATCCAGCCGTCAAAAATGCAGTTGAGAAGTTCGGCGATATTATCTTGAATGAAGATTACGTGTACGGCGGCACAGTCGGCGCTCTCAGTACGCCTTATGGTGATTCGATCAAAGACGTGTTGGGCGAAGAACCGCAATGTTATATGAACCGTCAGGGTAACTTTATCACCGCTTTCTTCCCTGAAGATTTGAATGTTGACGAAGATATCGCTTTCTTCCCACTACCCGCCATTGAGCCAGAATATGGTCTACCAATGTTGGTTGCAGGTGATGTGTTTGGGATGTTCAATGACACACCAGAAGCGCGCTTGTTGATGGAATATCTCACCACAGAAGTTCCCCACGAAATTGCTGCTGGTTTAGGAGGTTTCATTTCACCTCGTAAAGGTATTGAGCCAAATGCTTATCCTGATGAATTGACCAGAAAGCAAGCTGGAATTTTGAGCAGTGCAGAAGTGATTCGCTTTGATGCCTCGGACATGATGCCCGGCGCAGTTGGCACGGGCACATTCTGGTCTGGCATGGTGGATTATGTTGGCGGAATGGATGTTGATTTAGTGCTACAAGAAATCGAAAATAGCTGGCCTGAAGAATAAAATTAGTTTAGCGGTAATTAAGCTGAGTTCGGGCTAAGTAAAGCCTGAAATGTTGACAGGGAGAGGGAGGAGAACGGGTGACGCGAAGATTTTGTTAAAACAGAAATTTTAATTGAAAAACCTGAGTTTCACTCTGTCACGTTATCTCCGAGTCTCCTTTTCTCTAAGTTATTAACCCGAACTCACATTATTTAGTTGTTTTCAAAAGCTAATAAATTTAAACCTTCGAAAGTTGGCAAAAATTCTAATAGCTGAGCCGTGATTTTTTCGACGCCGTCTGCCACATTTGATTCCACATTTAAAGGCATCACTGGATCATGGAGCGATAAACGCAACAAAAACCAACCGTCTTGATCGGCGCTTTTGCAGCTAACTCGAATGCCTTCATGATTTTTTGGGACAATTTGCCAATTTTCTTGTTTTTCAGCAAATGTTTTTAGCTGTTCAATAACGCTTAGACCATAGGTTTTAAAGTCAGATTCTTTGATTTTGAGGCGGAATTCTTCACTCTCAACAGGTTCTTGGAGAGTTGCAATTAAATCGGTGACAGTTTTTCCTTCCTGCTTTAGTTTTGCGACTTCAACTAATAGTTTTGTAATTAAATACGCACCGTCATCCAGAAAATAGTTTTCTTTCATCGCGCCGTGGCCGGAAGTTTCGATGGCCAGCCAAGAATCTTTGCCTTCTCGGTTGAGGGC
>JBARRZ010000256.1:0-2669 GCA_049644465.1 Limnothrix sp. | reverse complement strand
GGGTTTGATCTTGGATTTTTGCGAGGATACGAATACTTTGACGACCGATTTTTTGCATCTGATCCGCTTCGCCCAGATCCTGCCCATTAATGAGCTGTTGGAGTTGCCAATCGATCCACAAAGGTGCTTCGTCTAACGCTGTTTTGTAAGTGGGAATGCCTTGATCAGTTTGCAAAAATTCGTCCGCATCTTTCCCGCCGGGGAGATTTAAAACCCGTGCTTGGGCTTGCCCGGAATAAATGAGCGGTTCGATCTCGGTTAAGGCTCGCTGAGTGGCTTTGATACCTGCTTTATCAGCGTCAAAATTGAAAATGATTTGCTTCGAATCGGTGTAGCGCAATAGCTGTTTGACTTGACCCTGCGTAAACGCTGTACCGAGGGATGCCACCGCTTGCTCGAACCCTGCCGCGTGAAGGGCGATCGCATCAAAATATCCTTCCACAACGATGGCTTGATCCTGCTTGGCGATCGCCGTTTTGGCTTTGTCGAGGGCAAACAGGGTAAAACTTTTACTAAACAGGGGCGTTTCGGGGGAGTTGAGATATTTCGGTTCTTCCCCGGTCAAAGTGCGACTACCAAAGGCGATCGCCCGACCTTGGGCATCATGGATCGGAATCATTAGGCGATCGCGAAACTGATCATAATGACCACTGCCCGACTGACGCGGCTTGATTAATCCCGCCTCTTCCACGAGGGCAATGGGATAGCATTTTTGCTCAACTAAATAACGATAGAGCGTTTCCCAACCACCGGGAGCATAGCCAATGCCGAATTTTTGGATCGTGGCTTCAGACAGTTGGCGGTCTTTTAAAACATAATTTAGAGCAATTTCCCCTTGGGGTTGCCGGAGGGCGTACTGATAAAAACTGGCGGCGATCGCCACAATTTCGTAGAGCTGTTCTTTGAGAGAAAGTTGCCGCTGAATCTCTTCCCGCTGTTCCGGTTCGAGGGTTTTGAGGGGAATTTGGTAACGGCGCGTGAGTTCAAGAACAACTTCGGCGAAAGAATTTTTATTAATCTCCATCAAAAATTTGATGGCATTGCCCCCCGCCTGACAACCAAAGCAATGGTAAAACTGCTTCGATGGACTGACCGTAAAACTAGGGGTTTTCTCGTCGTGGAAAGGGCATAACCCCAGCAAATCCTTACCCCGTTTTTTCAGCACCACATAATCGGATACCACCTCGGTGATATCGACGCGCTGCCGCACATCTTCTATGGTGTCGGGATGGATGGCTGGATTCGCCATGGAATGTTTTGGTGATCCGTGAAAAGATTTTCTCCCTTCAAGAATAGATGATTTTTTTGATTCAAGGGGCGATTAATTTACCCCCTCCCGCTAAGCGCTGGGCTAATCGACTATCGCAATCTGTTGATGACTGTAGAAGCAAAAGGGTGGAGGGCGATCGCCAACGGTTTATCCCTCGAAGAATTTTTAGCGTCTGATCCAACTGCTGATTTAGATGAGATGTGGGGTGGTGGTTTCCTCTCATCAGAACAATTCAACACGATTATCTACAACAGTTTGATGGGTACAGCAATGTAAGAATTGTGGGGCAGTAAAGATAAACGAGTCTTTTTTTCCAGTTTCTCGCATCGATACCGCCTTCGATTTCTACTCACAAGTCCCGCCGGAGCCAATACCCATACAGTTAGCAATGTCTGCGTTGCTATTGTAGAGCGGAACATCGTTTTTCAATGAAAATCTCCTAAGATTTGCGCCTGTTTCACAAGTGATTTTTTGATTCCCCAAAATAATAGTTTGCATCGTTAATTATTGTTCTACAAAATATCTTTAATAAAAGAAAAAATTCCGACTGTGTCAGGCAAAAATTTCAGGTGATCTAAGGTAATGGTGCAAAATTTGGCGATCGCCGCAAAAAGAAAATATCCTTGGAAAATAAAGCACAACATCACCGGAATAATTCGATGACAGAACATCAAGAGCAGGGCATTTATATCATCACAGCGCCCATTGAACCGACAGGCGGAAAAGAAGCTGTGGATCGTGGGGCAAGTTACAGGAACCCGGAGCGATCGCTGAGACAAAGAAGTCGCGAATTTGTGTCGGCAGCAATGCTGAAGAGTCAAATTTCGGGTTTTCTAAAGGTGATTGAAGAAGTTTTTGCGGATAATGTCAAAGCGGCTTCGGAGATGGAGTTGGATGAAATTAGTTTTTCGCTGGACATCGACGCGACGGGAAAAGTGAGTCTGATGGGGAATGGTGTTGATGTGGGCGCGACCGGAGGAATTCAGGTTACATTTAAACGAAAGGATTCTAAAACAAGCGATTAATGGCGAAGAATTGGGCGATCTGTGTCGGCGTAAATGAATATGACAATCTGCCAGATCTCAAGTTTGCGAAGCGGGATGCGGAACAGATGCAGCAATATTTTTTGTCGGATGTGAAGTTCGACAAGGTTTATTTGTTTACGGATGATTCGCCACCGATTGATGATGCAGATAAGCCCTATGCTTCACGCCCAACTTACGCCGCATTGAAGCGTTTTTTGCGGGTGCGGTTTGAGGATGAGTTTCTGAGTGATGGGGATAATCTCTGGTTTTTCTTTAGTGGTCACGGCATTCGTCATCAGGATCGAGATTATCTTTTGCCGACGGATGCTGACCCAGATCCAGAAGGTATTGAAGATACTGCCATTCCCATCAGC
>JBARRZ010000255.1:0-4696 GCA_049644465.1 Limnothrix sp. | reverse complement strand
ATTCTAAAGCAAGCTCCATAAATAAAGGATTAGGAAAAGGCAACAAAATACATAATATCCCACCAGCTCTAGATGTGTATTCAGATTTTCTAAGATGTAATAACAATGTTAAATGGATAAAATGGCATATAAATGGAAATAACTTTACGGATTTTTCTGAAGTATGTCCATATTGTACTTCAACGATAGATGATAAAAAAGATACTATTTCACTTATAGGGAAAGAATATGATGCCAAATCAATTGAACATCTCAACAAAATCATAGAAGTCATTGAAAATCTCAATCAATACTTTAATCAAGAAGTACAAGAAAAGCTTACTTTGATTGCGCAAAATAGCAACGGATTATCAGAGGAAGGAATCACTTATTTAAAGGTGATAAAGTTAGAATCTGACACACTATGTAGCAAGCTCAAGAGGTTAAAAGAAATTAGTTTTTTCTCTTTTCAAGATATAGTCAATGCAAAAGAATTTATTGAATCACTCAAAATAGAAATAGGTTTGTTTTCTCATTTAAATTCTTCAGAAACAGATGAAATCATAACTCAAGTAAATGAATCTCTAGATTCAGTATTGGATGAGATTGGTATTTTACAGGGTGAAATTGCTAACCAGAAGAAAAATATACAGAAAACGATTGACAAGAATAAATCAAATATTAACGATTTCCTTAAAGAAGCAGGATATCAATATTATGTCGAAGTAGAAAATGATCTTGAAGAGTATAAAGTGCGATTAAAGCATAAGGACTCAACAAAAACCATTTCACATGGTACTCAGCATTTAAGCTTTGGAGAAAAGAATGCTTTTGCTCTTGTTCTATTTATGTATGAATGCCTCAAATCAAATCCAGATTTAATAATTCTTGACGATCCAGTTTCTTCTTTTGACAACAATAAAAAATTTGCAATTATCAATAAGCTTTTTAAAAAGAAAGATAGTTTTCAAGAAAAAACAGTATTGATGATGACGCATGATTTAGAACCAATTATCGATATGATATATAGTCTACGCGCAACATTTCAGCCGATCCCTCATGCGAGTTTTTTGAAGATAAAAGAGGGAACTCTTCGTGAAATTGAAATCACCAAAGATGATATAGAAACATTTAGTCAAATCTGCATAAACAATATAGAACTTGAATGTAAAGATGTTATAAAAGTAATATATTTAAGGCGTTATTATGAAACAATCAACAATAAAAATAACGAGTATCAACTCCTTTCTAGCCTTTTACACAAACATGAAAGACCTTATATAAAGAGAAATGGAGAAGAAACACCTATGCAACAAAGTGAAATTGAAGAAGCAACAAGAAATATAAAAGAAAAGATGTTAACTTTTGACTATCAATCAATTTTAGATAGTCTTAAGGATGAGCAAGGTTTACTTTTTGCCTATAAAGATGCAAGTAACAATTACGAAAGACTGCAATTATTTCGCATAATAGAACAGGATAAGCATGGAAGTTTAGTTGTCAACAAATATATAAATGAGGCTTTTCACATTGAAAATGAGACTATTATGCAGTTAAACCCACACAAATATGATGTAATTCCTGATTACATTATTAAAGAATGTGATGCTGTTTTGTTCCCTTAGAAAAGGAGGAAATAATAGTATCTAGAATCAAAGCAATATCATCAGAAAAGCTTGTACTTTATGATGATATTACTTTTCTAAAAATGGCTGGTATTCATAGTTCAATGCCATCTCTATGAGCATTACGATAAAAGCCACTCGCTGCTAGATGCCATTTCTCTGAAGTCGTAAAACAACAGCTTAAGTACAGTTCATAATCCAAGCATAAATCACTAATAAATCCGCTAATTCTATCTACCTCGCTACAGTATTGGAATTTGTTTTTTAGGACAATTAAAATATCCACATCCGAATCGATTTCAGCTTCTCCTCTCGCCTCAGAGCCAAACTAAATTGCCTTATCGAGATTGTTTTAATAAAGCTCTTGCAGAAAATCCTTTGTTTTTTTAGTGGTAATCTCAACGGGCGATCGCCTTTCTTCTAGCAGCATAGATACCATTCCCAGCTCTAACCCGATCATAAAAGATTTACAGAGGGGCGATCCGGTGTCATGGGAATCACGGATAAAATGAGATGAGATGCAATTTGAGGTAGAGCAAATGATTACACAGACAATGGTTTAACCTTCCCATTGGGTTGAAGTTGGAGTCAAAATCCAGCAAGTGCGCGGTTTAAACATTTTCAAATTCACTGAAGAACTGCAAACATGCCTTGAAACCCTGCTGACAAGAAAAAAAGAAGATGCCCTAACCTCCGAGGAAATCGCCGAACTTGCAGACATCACAGAATTAGATCGAATTTTCACCATGCTTAACGCTCGGATTATTGCCGAGTCATGAGCATTAGCCCCAGTTTGCGGCAACAGATTCGGCAGCGAGCCAATTTTTTATGCGAATATTGCCATTCATCCGAAGATGATAGTTCAATCCAGCGAGTAAGACGGCTTTGGATTAGAGGCGGTTGGCATCCACCCGACGGAGACCCTCAACAACATTAGAAATCAACGGGCGATCGCCTTTCTTCTGGCAACATAAGCGTTTTTATTTCATGCTGTTTTTATGATGCGCAGTCCTGACGAGATAGGCTTTAAAGCGAGGATCTAAATTACTTGAATGAATTGTGACGATCGCCCTAAAAATGAAACGCCTTTTTCTCGCCAATCCCCATCGTCTACCGCTGTGTGGCGAAATTGGGATCGTACTTTTCCCCTTTGCGCCGGGCTGGGGAGCCATCTTGATTGGTATCCAGCTAATTTTGCTCCTGAAACAACTGGGCAAAAAAACGTTTCAGCACCCGATTGCACGGATTCTCGGAGCGATTACTTTGTGGTTATTTTTCATCACGGCGATCGCCGAATACCCTCTCGAATCCCTGATGGGGATGGTGAATTTTCTGCCATTTTTCCTATTTTTCCTTGCCTTCAGCCAAATTCTTAATTCCTTAGAACGCCTCGAGCGGTTGGCTTGGCTCTTCGTCGCACCATCTTTGGGCGTTTCTTTGATTGGCTTTGCAGATCTATTGCTCGGCTGGCAAACCCCAGATCTAATTTGGCATTTGTTCGGCTGGGAATTGACATCTATCGGCAATCCGCCGGGACGCATGGCTTCAACATTTGTTTATGCAAACAACTGCGCCGCTTATCTGTTGATGGTTTTTTTGCTGGGATTGGGGCTATGGTTAAAAGATTTTGCTTGGCACAAACTCACAAAATCGAAAGTTTTTATTTATCTGACAATTACGCTACTCGCAGATGCCGCCGCTTTAGTGTTGACGAGTTCTCGCAGTGTCTGGGCGATCGCCTTTTTTGGTGTCTTAATCTACGCCCTATATATCGGTTGGTGGTGGATTTGCGCATTTGCAGGCGGCTTGACAGCAGCAGTATTGGGAGCTTCTTTTGGCCAAACACCGTGGAAAAATAGTTTGCGCACTGTCGTTCCGTATTACTTTTGGGGTCGTCTCTCGGATCAAATGTATGGCGATCGCCCGACCGTGGATTTGCGTTCAACCCAGTGGCAATTTGTGATCGACATGATTCAACAACGTCCGCTCACTGGTTGGGGACTACGGAGTTTTACCCCCGCTTACGAGATTGCGATGGGCAGATGGTTAGGGCATCCCCACAATCTTTATCTCATGCTCACCTCAGAAATAGGAATTCCTTTCGCTGGTTTGCTCATTGGGACAGTCGGCTGGATTTTGGCGCGGGGCTTGCAGACATGGCGATCGCTGGCTCAGAATTCAGATCGTCTCATTTTGTTTAGTTATCTACTGGCAT
Source organism: Limnothrix sp. (assembly GCA_049644465.1). GTDB lineage: Bacteria > Cyanobacteriota > Cyanobacteriia > Cyanobacteriales > MRBY01 > MRBY01. The sequence continues at coordinate 877 of JBARRZ010000255.1, read as the reverse complement.
TTGGCGGTTATGCACTGTTTAACTTACTGGATGTCACAGCTCAGGAGTTACGATTAAATACTTTCGCTTGGCTCTTGCTCGCTGGCATCTGGGGTTTGGGGCAACAGGTAAATCAGGCCGGAAATGAGAGTCAGCGCGACGGCAGCCCAGAAGAGCACTAATGCAACCATTTCACCTTGAGCATTCATCGGGTAAATCAGTAGGGCGATCGCCGCAATTTGAGTCACCGTTTTTGCCTTACCCCAGAGATTTGCCCCCTGAATTTTTTTACTACCCGTCACCCGCCAGCCCGCAATCGTTAGCTCTCGCGCAATAATCAAAAATACACCCCACGCCGGCACTTGCTGAAGCTGAATCAAAGCCAGCAAAGGAGCCGCCACCAACAGCTTATCCACCAACGGATCGAGGAATTTACCCAAGTCTGTCACCTGATCCAATTTTCGCGCCAAATAACCATCCAACCAATCCGTCAACGCTGCCACCAAAAAGATAACTACCGCAATCAGGCGATCGCCACCCGTCGGATTATCAAGAAGCACCAATAAAAAAGGCACACCCGCCAAGCGAGAAACAGTGATCCAAGTGGGTAAATTCATATAGACTCTTCAAAACATCCTCACCATTTATCATGTCACACCGTTTACCCGTGACAAGACAATTGGCCATTCAACCTAAACTATGACCCAAATCGCCCTTTTTGGCACCAGTGCCGATCCCCCAACCGTTGGACACCAATCTATTTTGCGATGGTTGAGCGAGCACTACGACCAAGTCGCTGTCTGGGCCGCCGATAATCCATTTAAAGAACATGGCGCAACCTTAGATCAACGCTCAGAAATGCTGGAGTTATTAATCAAAGATTTAGGTTGTTCAAATG
>JBARRZ010000254.1:0-18678 GCA_049644465.1 Limnothrix sp. | reverse complement strand
GCTCCATGGTCGTTTGGTGGGGTGGATTGGCGATTTTGGTGTGCATGTATCGAGCATCATTTCGTTTAATGCCGTGCTCATGGCTTGGTATGGCGTCAATTTTGTGCTCGGCACGGGACTGCATAGTTATGGTTTTGGAACAGGCGGCTCCGAACTGCTGATTGCTGGCGTCGTGGGCTTAGATCTACTCCTCGTTTTAGCAACTGCCGCCAAGCATAAAAGCTGGTTTAGCCCGGCTGAAGCGGAACCCCTCACCACCGCTGAAAATCCGAATTAAATTGTGTCATCCTGTGAAATAAGCACAACGAAATTACAGATCGCTTGTTTGAGTTCTATTAGGAGAATTGTCCATGAAACGTCGTGAATTTTTAAGTTGGGTTGGTCTTGGTATCTTGTCCACTTCGATCCCCGTGGCGATCGCCGCCTGTTCAGACACAACTGAGCCAGCAGAACCGACCGAACCTACTAGCGAAATAGAAGAACCCGAAGCAAAAGAAATCGATACCAGCCTCCGTGCTGATGGATTCGCGGCGATCGGTCTTGTCGAAACACTAGACGCCGAAGGAGCTTTATCCAACAAAAATTTCAACGGCGAACAAGTCGCTGTCATTCGCGACCCGGCTAACCCTGACAACCTAATTGCAGTGAATGCTTTTTGTCCCCATCAAGGCTGCACAGTCGAATGGAAAGGAGATGGCGATAAATTCGCTTGCCCTTGCCATGGCTCTTCCTTTAATGCCGATGGTTCAATTATCACTGGGCCTGCAACGAAGGGCCTGGGTTCATTTACCGCAATGATCGAAAATGATCTTGTTTACGTGAAATTATCCTAAGTCAAAACTTTCGCCTGAATTATGACTCGTTTCAATATTGATTTGAAATTGTAAGTGATCAAGTATTTAGTTCTCGATTGTCTTCATTAAAAGTAGACACCTCTTTTACTTAAAAAAACAAAAAATCCAGTTTGAGAGACCATCTCCCGAACTGGATTTTTATTAATGATCTATCGAGCAAACTACGCTTTCGGCGTCGCCCCAAACTGCTCAACTAAAATACCTTTGACTTTCTCTTTTAACGTGTCGCCACAAGGCACTTTCTTCTCAACGACCTCACCAAGGCTTGCACCCTTGCCAACAGTACCACCCGTATAAAGGTTGACTGCTTCAACAATTTTGCCGTCCACTTTCGCCTTCGCACCGAGCATCCCTAAATCGCCAACTTGAGCCTGACCGCAAGAGTTTGGACAACCCGTCCAGTGCATTCGGACTCGCTGTGGAATATCCAATTCAGCATCAAGTTCTCGCGCCAAAGCTAAACCCTGAGCCTTGGTTTCAATTAACGCAAAATTACAATACTGATTACCCGTACAAGATACAAAAGAACGGACTAATGTTGTTGGGTTAATCGAGAATTTTTCGAGAAGCGGTTCCTTTAGCAAAGCATCAACATTTTCATTTTTAACGTGAGGAATGATGAAATTTTGCTCTACCGTTAAACGAATTTCACTATCAGCATAAGTCTCTGCCAAACGTGCCATCTCGAACATATCTTCTGCCGTTAGGCGACCCGCTGGCACATGAAGACCAACAAAACTATAACCCTCTTGCTTTTGAGGATGAACTCCAATATGGTCGCGTTTATCCATCGAAAAGGCATCTTCTGGCGCCTCAGTTGCTAAGGTTTTGCCAAACTCTTCTTCTATCTTTGCTCGGAACTTTTCAACGCCCCATGTCTCCACGAGCCAGAGAATACGAGATTTTGCGCGATTTCCCCGTAAACCTTCCTCAGCACCGTAGCGCGCATACACTTTCAAAATTGCTCGACTGAGTTCCCGTACATCATCGGTCGGTGGAACCCAAACATTAATTGAGACACCTTCAGCCGCTCGTTGTGCGGAGAAGTAACCGCCGACCAGTACGTTAAAACCGAACTCGCCATCTTTAAAAGCTGGTACAAAGCCGATGTCATTAATTTCAACGTGGGAAGAGTTGTCTGGTGCGCCTTCTAGACAAATGTTGAACTTGCGGGGTAAATCACTAAATTCAAAGCTGCCTTCACCACCGTTAGTGATCATGTCCTGAAGCTTGCCCGCTAATTCGCGCGTATCGAAAAATTCTTCGGCGTCAATGCCAGCTATGGGAGAGCCTGTAATATTTCGAATATTATCGTGACCAGTCTGAATACTCGTCATATCTGCGTCTTTGAATTTTTGGAACATGTCAGGCACATCTTCCAAACGAATACCGCGCAACTGAATATTCTGTCGGGTTGTAATGTCGGCGCTGCCATCTTGGCCATAACGCTGCACGATCTCTGCGTGGGTGCGCATTTGATTGCTGGTGATGACGCCATTAGGGGTACGCATCCGCAGCATAAATTTGCCGGGGGTTACAGGGCGATGAAATAAACCCAAAAATTTGAGACGAATAATCAAGTCGTCTTGATCTAATGCTTCCCAGCCAGCTTGGGCAATCTGCTCGATTTCGTCTTTAATTGCTAAACCGGGCTTTTCAATTTTAGCTTGCTCAATTTTTGTGAGTTTGACTTGTTTTACTTCGTCAGTCATGGAGTTATTCCTTGTGCCGTGCTAGATTCCACCCTACTTTTTTCTGATGGATATCTAGAGATATGTGACTAAAGGTATCGATTCAGATCGGCGTATTGTGTAGTGCTTGTTACTTTTTTCTGGGCAAATTGTCGAAAATCAATAACATAAATGCTGTTTTGACATCTATTAATTCGGTATTTGCACGTAGAAGCTAGGGCTGTGCTTCTCGGGATTAGGGTTATTTTCTGAGCAATAGAAAGAAACACTGAACTTTATAAACCGTAATTTTTTGAAGGTTATTTATTTGGGCTGTTACCTTGTTTGTTTGAAATTTTTAAGCGAGATCGAGTGCCCCATTCTGTTTGAGTTTTGCTTTCTGTTCGTTGGTTAAGCCAATGGTGTCACCAAAAATTGCGCCTTCTACTTTGGCTCCTTCGAGGTTAACGTTGGTCAAATTCGCTTGAGATAAGTTCGCTTCGCGTAAATCTGCGGCCAACAGGTTGGCGTCGGTGAGGTTAGCTAATTCTAAGGATGCGTTGAACAAAGAGGCTTGTTGCAAGTTGGCTGCTGTGAGATCGGCGCGCCAAAAATCTGCCCATTCGAGCTGAGCGGAGAGTAAAAGGGCTTGGGCGAGTTCTGCTTGGTGGAAGATCGCTTTGATGCCATGGATTTTTGAGAGATTCGCGCCAATTAGTATTGCTTTTGTGAAATTGCTTTGGCTCAGGTCTGCTGAAGTGAGGGTCACTTTGCTCAAAATCGCTGCTTGCCATTGGGAACGGTTGAGATTCGCGCTAGTGAGGTTGGCTTCTGTAAAGTCGCTCTGGTTGGCTTTTGCTTGGATAAAGCTGGCTCGTTCTAAGTTGGCGTGATTGGCTTTGACTGTGGTGAGGTCGGCTTCGTCAAAGCAGCTATCTGCGCCGTTGATTTGTTCTAAGGTTGCGCCTTGGAGTTTTATTTTAGTGGCTTTTGCTTTCTGGAGATTGGCTTGGGTGAGGTTGGCTTGGGTCAAGATTGCTTGTTCTAGTATGGCTTCGGTGAGCGTGCTGGCTTGCAATTCTGCCAAGATGAGAGTCGCCTTTGTGAAGTTCGCGCGGTGGCAAGAGGCATTTTTGAGATTGGTGCGGCGTAGGTAAGCTCCGGTAAAGTCACCGCCATCGATGTTGCGCTCGCTGAGATCTAGGGCGCTGAGTTCTGCTTGGGCGAGAGATTGGCCTGCTGCAATTTTTTCTAAAACTTCGGAGACGGTGAGTTGAGCCATTGATCGTAGCTAGTGTGACTAACTAATGAGGGAGAGGGAGTGATGCTGTGGCGATCGCCACGAATTACTTAAGCTTGGTTGCTAACGACTTATTTATAATGTATCGGCAGAATTTAACCGCCACTAATTTTTGCTTTATAACCCTGCTGAATGAGAATTTCTAAAAGTTGTTTGCGGCGATCGCCTTGAATTTCGAGCACATTCCCTTTAAGCGTGCCGCCCGCACCGCATTTATTTTTTAACTCTTTTAATAATTTAGTGAGTGTGGCTGGTGGATGTTGAAAACCAGTAATTTCTGTCACCGTTTTGCCTTTGCGGCCAGAGCGGGTTGATTGGATACGAATATTTTGCTGATTGGGCGGTAGGTCAGCGATTTCTGGTTGCGTTTCAGTCGAGTTTGTACCGAACTCTTGGTACACAATTTTTTTGCGAGCCATAGCTTTTAAAGGAAATAAGTCTTTGAGAATTTAGCTGAGTCAATCGCGATATTGAAGCTTTGTCAAATAAGTCGTTTTATTTTAGAAATTCAGTGCGAAAATAGCGATGAATTTGTTGATGCTCGGTGAGACTATGATAAACACTAATCTTCTTTATAAGGACAATACGCCTGATCTGCGTTTTGAGCTATATCGCGGCCGTTTGGTGCACCAATCGATCCCCAGCAATATTAAAAATAAAATTTGTCAGTTTCTACTATTTAAGTTGCAGCAATATTTTTCGCTGCAAGAGGATTTTGACTTAATCACGCTATTTAACGTCGGTGTACGCACTGGTGTTGATACGTCTCGTGTGCCGGATTTGTTGGTTTGCCCACAGGAGCTGTGGCAAACTGTCGGCGATCGCCCCGGTGCAGCCGTTTTAGATTTTAAAGAAATTCCCGCTTTGGTAATCGAAGTTCAAGAAAGTCGCGCTGATTATCTACTCAAAAAAGCAGAATATGCGATCGCCGAAATTCCTGAAGTGTGGATGGTAGATCCCACACAGCGACGCATCCGGGTCTGGACAGAGCCAACCCGTGAAGATGGCTATGAACGCGCAGATTATTTTGGTGAAGATAAGGTTATTTCAGCTCAATTTCCCGGTTTAGATTTGACAGTTGATGAGATTTTAAATCCAGTTTCCTACACACATTTGATGCAGGAAGAAGTGAATGCAAGCTTTGCGCTTCAAGATGAATACAGCACTGAATGGCAACAACAAGTACTCGCTTGGTCAGAGTATGAGGAGTTGCAAAAAAAATACAATGACCTAGAAGAGCTGGTTCATAACGAATTACAAGAAAAAGCCATTTTGTTAGAGCTAATCGAAGATAAAGGAATTGATTTACGAAAAGAATTGACAGCTAGTGAATTTTCGCGTTTAGCTAGTGATATTGCTGTGATACAGGTAGAAAAAAATGATGATAATTCTGACGATGATGATGAATTGGCTATTGAAACTGAAGCTGTAGAAGTATCTCAAAATGGAGATACGTCGCCGGATATGGGGTTGGCGATCGCCGAAGCGCCATAATTAATGTGAATTTGGATTAGAGATGTAAAAAACCTTTGGAGACTCGGAGAGAGGGAGGTTCGGGGACAAGGGGACGGGGTGACAAAGAGAGTATTTTCTCGGTGAAGAATTTATGCATCATGTTTCGATTCGTACAGCAGATATTCATCGGGCGATCGCCTTTTATGGTCACCTCGGTTTTGCGATAGAAGAACAATTCACGACAGGTGCGACCCTTGCCTGCTGGCTCAAGGGAGAACTCGGACGAATTGAATTAATCCAAATTCCTGAACCTAAACCCGCACCAGATGCATTCGGCGATGAGCATTATGTCGGGTATTATCATCTTTCATTTGATCTGACTGAATTCACCGAAACTTTGCCGCAGTGGCTCGCGACTCTACAACAGGATGCACCGGAACCGATCACGGTACTTCTAGCACCGCAGCAGCAAATGATTGGGCGTGGTGTTTATGAAGTGATGTTTCTCGCTGATTGTGACGGTTTGCCCCTCGAATTTATCCGCCGCCAAGTTTAGGCTTTGGTACACTGTAGAGCCTGAATTTTTTGCTTAATTTAAGTTCGCGGGATTCGTAAGAGGACGCGGAGAAAGGGGGACGCGGAGATGGGGAGAGTGGGGGATGGGGAGAGTTGGAGATGATGTTTATTTCGAGCAGAAATGTTGATTATAAAGAATGCCAATTTCACCCCGTCCTTTTATCTCCGTGTCACCCTGTCTCTGTGTCTCCGCGTCCTCTTACCACCTGCTAAGTTCTTAAAATCTGAACTCACATTATTTAAATTCTCGCTAGAAGTTTGCTAAACCGATGACCGATGAGCAGTTAAGTTTGTTTTCTGTGGCCGATGCGACGACTCCTTATCGTGTTGGGCGATCGCCGCAATTAGAAATGAGTCAAAAAGCGTTGTGCAAATGGAAACAGAGAATCGCTAACTTTCAGCAGCAAGCACAGCGACAGATTCAGCCCGATCAAGGCAGTCTTATTTATGACGTCAATCCCCAGCCAGATCACTGGAATGCGGCCAAAATTGATCCTTTTGCGCTGCCACCAAAACCTTGGAATTTTTATCGAGAACGTTACGATCCGCTCAGTGAGGGACAGGCAAACATTTATTTTGTGCTCGACCATGCCGTGCCGTTATTGCTCTATGTGGGTGAAACGAAATTGTCTGTAAAGCAGCGGTGGCAAGGGGTGCATGATTGTAAAGATTATATTGATGCCTATGTGAGTTTGCACCGTAAACATGGTCTCGATTTTGCGGTGAATATGGCGTTTAATGTCTCTGTGCCAAAGCAGAATAAACAGCGTCTCGCCCTAGAAAAAGACTTGATTTTGCGCTGGCGATCGCCCTTCAACAAAGAATGCTGGCAACACTGGGGGCAACCCTTTCAACGTCGCTCATAGACAAACACAACCATAGAAAACCAGAACAACGCCACCGTAAATACACCTACAACTTTACAATTGCACCACAAACAAAATTCGCTGCTATCATAAGCGGTATTTGCTCAGTTTTTACTGTCTTTCATGCCTATATCTTCCGGTGAGTTTGTCAGAACTCAGACCTCATACAGAAAAAGGCGATCGCCCCACCCTAGACCGCCTCAAAGATTTTTGCGCCGCAAACTAATCCTCATCACACTTTTGTTGAGCGCGAGCAGCCTCGCCTACCAAAAAATTCACCAAACTCTACTCCAACCCGAAGCCGTTTTTGTCCTCGGCGGCCACGAGGAACGCGAGAAATTTGCCGCTGAACTCGCCCAAGATAACCCCAGCCTAGACATTTGGGTTTCTTCCGGTAGCCCTCCAGACTATGCCGGAAGAATCTTTGACCAGTACGGCGTAAAAGGCGATCGCCTCCACCTCGACTACGAAGCCCAAGACACCGTCACCAACTTCACCAGCCTAGTTGACGACCTTAAACAACAAGATATCGACAGCGTGTATCTGATCACCTCAGAAAACCACATGCAACGCGCCCAGCTCGTCGCCCAAATCATCTTCGGTAGCCAAGGCATCGCGATCAAACCGATTGCCGTCCCTTCCGAAAATCCCCCAGAAGCCAAACTAAAATGCGTCCGTGACGGATTACGAGCCGTATTCTGGGTTTTTACCGGCGAAACCGGAGCCGAATGGTTCCCAAAAGATTCCGCCACAATAATGACAAGCGAAAAATTATAATAACCACAACAGAAAACCGAACACAGGAGTTGCAATGGAGTCCAAAGCCAAGGTGATCTATTTCTACAAAGCGTATGATCCCTACGGCTGCTTTTCCAATTTTTCTCCCCACCCCATCCAACAAAACGGACACCACTGGCCCACCGTCGAACACTTCTACCAAGCCCAAAAGTTCGCAAGCACTGCCGACGCCGCTATCATCCCCAAAATCCACCAAGCTCCCACCCCAGAAGCCGCCGCTGCCATTGGTCGCAGTACCCAATATTCTCCCCGCCATGACTGGCCAGATATCAAACAAGACATTATGTGGCAAGGACTACTCAGCAAATTTTCGAGCCATGCCGATATCGCCCAGATTTTAATCAATACAGAGAACGCAACCATCATTGAAAATTCCCCCGTAGACTATTATTGGGGCTGTGGTGCCGATGGCAAAGGCCACAATCATCTCGGTAAATTACTCATGGCCGTTCGAGAAATTCTGCGAGACTCTGTAGACAAATCTCATTTCACTCAGTAAATCAAGATACAATGGCAGCGGAAATATTAAGCCAGTATTGTGACAGCGGAGCTTTCCCCCCCCTAAACTACATTTTCCTATGGCCGACAATGCCGCCGATATCAGCAAAATTATTGAGATTCCTCTAAATAAACTCAAAAGCTTCGATGTGGTGAAGGATCAGTTTGCTGATCTTGGCGTCTTATTTGATAACGTCTTTGTTTTACAGCCTTCTAATTCCATCTATTTCCCGGAAGTGGGCAAGATGGTGCTGATGGGTGCGCCGCGTAATGGTTGGTTGGAGATTACGTTTACTGTCCCGGTTAATTATTTTGCTTGCCGCCTGACGAGTTCTCAACACTCGGTTATTAAGGCTTATGATTGCGATGATCAACTTCTGACAATGTTTGATACTGAAACGGCTGATTATGAAGCGGCTGATCCTTTGGTCAGCGCGCCGCCACCGAATATTGCTGTAGAGATGCAGGCGTCGTCGATTGAACGAATCACTTTGAGTTCGCTAGATGGTCAATTAGTGGTTCACGATGTTCGGTTTGGCTTTTAGCATCTTTGGGAGAGAAATGTTACCTTTTGTAATGAAGTGCTGTTGTTGTGGCAGACGGTTATTCGTTGGAATTGGTTATGGGCGAGGCGAAATCTCAAGCTGTATTTGATGTGTTGATTGTGGGTGGCGGCATTGTCGGGGCAACTCTTGCTGCGGCTCTAAAACCGACTGGTTTGCAGGTGGCGATTGTGGAAACTCAGTCTCTGGATGTGGTCACTCAACGGCAGCGGGCCTATGCAATGTCGTTGTTGTCCCAACAGATTTTTCAGGGCTTGGGGCTATGGTCTGAGATTCAGGCGGCTAGTGGTCGGTATCGTCATATTCAGTTGTCGGATGAGGATTTTTCTGGGGTTGTGCAGTTTTGCCCTGAGGATTTGGGGACAGATTATTTGGGATTTTCTGGTCAGCATGGGGCGATGCTCTCGGCGTTGCAGGGGGCATTGCGGTCTGCGGCTAATGTGCAATGGTTTTGTCCGGCTCGGGTGACTGGGGTGAGTTATGGGGCGGATGTGGCTACGGTTGAGGTGGCGATCACCAGTGATGAGGTTGTGCAGTTACAGACTCGGTTGGTGGTTGGTGCGGATGGAGCGCGATCGCCGGTGCGGGAGAGTGCAGGCATTGAGACGAAGGGCTGGAAATATTGGCAGTCTTGTTTGACGTTCGTGGTGGAGCATGATGCACCAAGTAATGATGTGGCCTTCGAGCGGTTTTGGGGGACGGGGCCAATGGGTGTTTTGCCGTTGCCGGGGAATCGCTGTCAGATTGTTTGGACAAATCCTCATGCGGAAGCGCAAAAACTGAAGGCGTTGGCTGATGCTGACTTTCTAGAATTTCTCCAGCCTTATGTGAAGCCTCTAGGCAAGGTGCGGTTAGTGGGCGATCGCCAAATTTTCCCAGTGCAACTCATGCAGAGCGACCAATACGTAAAAAATAGATTGGCTTTGATTGGCGATGCTGCTCATTGTTGTCATCCCGTTGGTGGTCAGGGTTTAAACTTGGGGATTCGCGACGCCGCAGCCCTAGCGCAAGTACTCGCCACAGCTCACAGTCAGCAAAAAGATATTGGTCAGTTGCCCGTGTTACAACGTTATGAGCGGTGGCGTAAATTTGAAAATCTTTTGATTCTCAGCTTTACCGATTTTCTCAATCGTTTCTTTTCCAATCGCTTTTTGCCAGTTGTCGCCCTGCGTCGCTTGGGCTTGGTGATGATGTCGGCGATCGCCCCCCTACGACTTTTTGCGCTCAAATTGATGACTGGTCAGAAAGGTAAACGACCCCAAATTGCTACACTGAAATAAATTTAAAAGTGACAAAATAAGAAACTTTTACTCATCTCTTAAAACGATTTTGTGATGGCTGCCGTCAATCTATTCCTATCGCCAGATGACTGATAGAATTAGCGTCTAACCTTTGGTAGATAGCGGGATATTTGTCTTTGATTTTGTCTGACTTATTTTAGTGAATGCTTTACGTAACAAAAAAGATTACCCAATAACTTTCATGCCTTATGGGGTTGTTATTACAAGCAATATTCTGCATAGAATTATAAAGATAGATTTTATAACTTTTTTGAATGTTAACTTTCACCCAAATTGTAGAAAGTTACCTTCAAAATAAGAAGTAATGTGACGCTAAATTGTGATCGAGGTTCTATGAATATCAAACGCTTTCAGCGCGCTTTTGCGCCTTTGCTTTTGTCGGTAATGCTGCTCTTGACGGCTTGTGGTGGTACTGCGACGTCTCCTTCCGTGGATGTTGATGCGCCAGCTCAGACGACAACGACTAGCCCGGTAGATGCAACGCCTCAGAAGGGTTCTGCTTTTAACAAGTTTTTGCCTAGCGGTGGTGGCGGCTACGACACAACTTTCACGCAAGAGAAAGAAGGTTTTGCGGAAGTCAAGCTCACTAAAGGCGGCACAGAAATGGCCAAAATTTCGATTTCCGATACAGCAAACAATCTTGCTGCTCTGAGTAAGTTTGACGGTGCTAATGATTCTGTGAGCGGTTTCCCTGTTGTTGCTCAAGGGTCTAAAGCAACTGCTGCATTGGTTGGCGATCGCTACCAAGTAAAAGTGATGTCTCGCAATGATTCTTTTACCGCCGCAGACCGTGAAGCATGGCTACAAAAAGTGGATCTTCAAGGTCTAGCTCGTTTGAACTAAGCTTGTTTTTCACCTGTTAAACCATTGTTATTGTGCATCTACTAAACGGTGGCTTAAAGCAAACTTCAATTAATTCTTTAGCCACCACTTAATTATTCAAAACATCCACTAGAGGAGTATATTATGAGCGAATCCATCGTTGATTTAATGGACGCATTGCCCCAACGAAATTTGACGACCATGATGTTAAATGGTTTGGATTTTGTTGTCCCCGGCGCGTGGGATAATACCGTCGGCTTCAATAAGATGATTACCAAGGTAACTGGCGAGACAGATCCCGCTTTAGTACAGGCGATTCATGATCGATCCATCGTGCTCTACAGCGATAAAGATCAAGGTTACCAGCGAGCGATGTGGATTTACCAAACTGTTGACCGAGCGGATAAGACTCTGGCTGCAGCAGCTTTGGCGAACAAGGTGGGAGAAAAAATTCCGCTAATTGGTGGCCTAATGAAAAGGGTGACACCCAATTCTGAGAAAGCCCAGGCAATTGACCTCTCGATTAAGTTAGTTTCGGAAGTGACTTGTTTCTGCCAAATTAATGGTTTGCCCGGTGATAGTATCGGTGACTTTGTAAAGTCTGTGAATAATTACAGTGGCGAAGAATTGATGCGAATTGCGACACTGATTAGTGTTGATGGTTTGTTACCGCTTGGCCCTGATTTTCTCGGTAAAATTCAATCGACGTTGAACGGGACTTCTGCGGGAGAAATTTCGGATAATCCGGCTTTTAGTCGCATTAGTGAATTTATTCCCGGTAATAATGCGAATGGCAAGTTGTCGTTTGTTAAGACGAGTTTCGATTCGATGAAGGGCTGGATGGGTAGCTTTGTTTCTAAGCGTGGTTTGACTCAGGACAAGATTAGTAATCAGCTTGGTAAGGTTATTGATTTTTCTGAGAATAAGGTTGATTATGTTGCGGCATTTCTTGACATCAGCACTAACTATTATGAGCATACTGGTACTCAGACGATCGCCAAGAGTTTGATTGACCGTGCGTATGGTGAGATCTAGAGATAAGTTCTGGTGTAAATTGCGGCGATCGCCAAATACCATTACATAATTTGTTAGTTTAATTGGGGGAATTGTCCCCCTTTTTGTTGCCTGCTGATATTTAGAAAATTTAGAGAAAATGATGGGAAATTTCTGGCGATCGCCAAAGCGACTTCTAATCGGTTTGTGTTTAGCGGTGTTATTAACGGGTTGCGCTCCCACTGCTCAGTCTCCGGCTACAGCGAATCCTCGGACATTTTTGGATATGTCGGTGGAGTTTCTCGATGAATATCGCATCCTCGATAAAAGCTATGAAGGGACAAAAGTTGGGGGACTATCGGCAATTAATTATGATATTTTTAGTGGCAAGTATTATGTGGTTAGTGATGACCGAAGCAAATTGTCACCAGCGCGTTTTTACACCCTAAACATTGAGCTTGACCAAAGTGGTAGTGTTCCACAAATTGAGCAGGTAAAGTTCACGAAAGTGGCAACACTAACTGATTCGATGAAGGAGCCTTTTCGGAAAAGCAAAATTGACCCAGAAGGCTTAGTAAAGTCACCTCGCAATAGCCTTTTTATTTCTAGCGAAGGTATTCCCAAAAGACAGATTGATCCTTTTATCAAAGAGTTTGATCTTGATGGCAATGAGTTGAGTTCGTTGCGTATTCCTGACCGCTTTTTACCACTTTCCCCTCAGCAAGGTATTCGTGAAAATTTAGGTTTTGAAGCATTGGCGATCGCCGCACCATCGATAGCCGCCGATGACCCTTTCCGAATTTTTGTTGCGCCAGAATCTTCCCTAATCCAAGACAGAACAAGTAATGCAGAGTTGCCTGAACCCATTCGTTTGTTGCACTACGTAGTCAATCCAATTGGTGATCCGGTGTTAATTGCGGAACATCTTTATCCTTTAGAGCCTGCGCCAAAAGGAACTATTGCTAACGGATTAGTCGAGCTAATTGCCCTACCGAAAGAAGGCTATTTACTCAGTCTTGAACGTACCCTTGGATTCGGGGGACTCGGCGCAAAACTCTTTCAAATTAGCCTCGGTAATGCGACTGATACCTACCGAATTGAGTCCCTCGCGGGTAATCCAGAAACTGTTGCTCCGATCCGCAAAACGTTGTTATTAGATTTGCGGAGTTTGGGCATTAGTTTAGATAATCTTGAAGGGATGACACTCGGCCCCAAATTTGCTGATGGTAGTCAGAGTTTGATTCTAATTAGCGATAACAACTTCAGCAATGATCAAGTGAATCAAGTACTACTTTTCCGGCTTAATAATTCGGCTGCAAGTGCAACATCAAAATAGGTTTTATCCCCTGCATCGCCGGACAATATTTCAAAGGCTTGATCCGGTTCGCCGAGATTGCTCAACACAATATCTGCACCGGTAAAATCTTGCTCAGCGGTGTAATTATTCACGGTAACCACGGTAACCAAATCAGAGTCCCGCGCGGATAACCAACCGTTGCCAGAATCTTCAAACGCGACACATTGATCGGCGCTCAAATTCATTTTTTCTAAGGCATAGAGAAAAATATCGGGGGCCGGTTTTTTACTAGGAACCATATCGCCAGCGGCAATCACTTCAAACCAATCCATCGCATCTGGCGCAAGGGAATGGGTTACTAATGCGGTGACGTTGGCGGGGGTCGTGGTGGTGGCGATCGCCAATCTAATTCCCTTTGCCCGTGCCTCATCGATTAAGCGACGCACACCGGGACGCAACGGCAAAACTTCATTCGCTAATAAATCACAATAATGCTTGGTTTTGCGGGCGTGGAGGTCTTTAATAAAAGCGCTCAAATCTTCTACTTCCGGCATTTCGGGCTGCCAATCATCTAGATAAAAACGAATTCTTTCCTTACCGCCTGCCACCTTGAGCAACTTACCGTACAGCTCCACAGACCAGTCCCAGCCTAAGCCAACGTCTGCGAATGCGCGATTAAACGCAACCCGATGGGCGTCTTTTTCTGTGTTCGCTAACGTTCCATCTACGTCAAAAATCAAAGCCTCAAGCTGACCCATAATTACCTCTATTGCTCAAAATACCGTCACCTACTGTACTGGCAAATCGGGGAAAACTCTAGGTATTCTCCTACTTGGTGGGCCGTTTTTTCGCACTAAAATAAAGAAGCAGTGAAGCAATGGCAATAGGAAGTTGGCGAAATGAAAAAGCGTGTAACCCTGACATTTCCCCAAGATACGGTGCAAATGCCCGTCACTTACCGACTGGCAAAAGATTTTAATATCGCAGCGAATATTATCCGGGCGCAGGTGGCTCCGAACCAAGTTGGCAAGCTGGTGGTCGAATTACAAGGCGACATTGATGCCATCGAAATGTCCCTCGAATGGATGAAAGTGAAAGGGATTTTAGTCTCTCTCGCTAGTAAGGAAATCACTGTCGATGAAGATATTTGCGTGGATTGTGGTCTCTGTACTGGCGTTTGTCCAACAGGTGCTTTGTCACTAGATCCCGCTACGTTTCGGCTCAATTTTGCGCGCCAAAAATGTGTGGTCTGTGAGCAATGTTTACCGACTTGTCCTGTACAGGCGATCGCCACTAATTTCTAACTCAAAATTAAACCAGCCAAAAATTATTCGTGGGGTTTGATCGCTTGCAATAGACCATAACGAATTAAGCCGCGCCGAAAACCACTTTTCATTAGGTCGAGAGCCAAAGCCCCTTGGATGGTTTGCCAGCCTGCTTTTAACACCCCAAAAATTGCATCAGGTGTAATGGCCGAATCGATTACCTGATCCCAAAAAGGTGCAACAGCCGTAGACCAATCAGCCGTCTCGATATTTTCTAATCCACACTCAGTGGCGATCGCCGCATAATCCGGCAACGAAATAACATAAGGCAGACAATACACTCGGTACAAATCTTCTAAATGCTTTTGCTCCTGCTTGGTCAACGAGCCAGCCACAGAATTTGTCGGGCGGTGACACCAAGTGGCCATCAACAATTTGCCGCCGGGCTTCAGTACTCGCGTACATTCTTGGAGAAACTGCCGTTTGTTCGGCATATGTTCGCCGCTTTCGAGTGTCCAAACCAAATCAAATTCACCGTCGTTAAACGGCATATTTAACGCATCTGCCACTTTAAATTCTGCTTGAGTACTCAGATCCTGTTCTGTTGCTCGCTCAGTAGCCCGATTTGCTTGCACCGGAGATAGCGTAATGCCGACGCCTTTTGCCCCAAACTTATCAGCCAAATACAACGTACTGCCGCCGATCCCGCAGCCAACATCCACAAAATTCTCGACTTGTGTCACCTTGCCCCAAGCCAAAAATTCTTCAATTAGCTCAATCTGCGCTTGACGACGATTGACCTGTCGCGTGCCGCCCTGACCATAGAAACCATGGTGCATATGCTCCCCCCAAATGGTCTCCCAGATTGGGCTAGAAGCATCATAAAATTCGCGGATTTGCTGATAAAGTTGCGCTGCCATAGGTCAAATATTTGCAAGATTAAATGTCTAAAAAATTGTTGAAAAACTGTCCGAAAAACTAGTCTTCATACTCAATGAGCACCTGTACCCAATAAGGCGGCCGGGGAATGGGATTTCCGAGGCGATCCAACATCAATAAGGCCACAAGATGCACCACGAATAGGTATAACACACTATTCAAAACCAACATGGCGATCGCCAGCAGTTGAATAAACAGCAAATTTGGCTGTACCAAAAGACCGAGTTTGAGAAAAATCCAGTCCGCCAGCTCCGAAATCTGCGCAATCACATAGGCCCACAAATCCTCATCCAGCAAAACCGACAACAATAGCACCCGAAAAAAGAAACCAATCGTCCCCAAAATTGTGCCTAAAGTAATAGACCAGATCCACGACACCTGCCGCCGCCACATCCAGCCCAACTGCACCCCCATCAAACCATAGGGAATCACATAAATAATGCTGCGCGTTGGCCCCATCAAAATTGACAGCAGCAAACCCGATACCAACGTCCCCATCCAAGCAGCCCGCGACCCCCAGCGTAAATAAATAAGGGCGATCGGCAACGGAAAGAATAACTTCAGTAGTGGCCCAATCGGAAAATAATAATTAATCAGCCAAATCAAACTAGCCGTACTGGCTAGAAATGCGGTTTCTACCAGCACCAACGTTTTGCGATGTTGCGCTGTCGGTGTTAGAGCCGGAGCCGCAATAATATTTGTCGCTTCCTGAGCAGAAATGGGCGTTGCCTGATCGTCAAGATCAACCCAATTTGCGTCATCTGGCGCACCAGTCGATTCAGAATAATTTTCAGGCACAGCAGCTTTAACTAACTAATTAATCATGTCGTCGAGAGCATTAATGTCGGGTATACACAGCGTATCAGCCGTCCGTTTAATCAAGCCCTTCTTCTCTAGTTTAGTCAAAACTCTAGTCACTGTTTCCCGCGCTAAGCCGCTGAGGCTACTTAATTCGCGATGAGGTAAGTTTGGCATTTCCAAACCTTCTTGTCCAAGCCGTTTGCCCTGACCATCAGCAAGGAAGAGCAATGTATCGGCAACACGGGAGACACTGTCCGCTTCACGCAAGCGCAGACGACGATTGACTTGGCGTAAACGCTTCGCCATGAGTTGCGCCAGACGAACACCTGCAATGGGTTCGCCGTAAATAAGGTCTACAAAATCTTGGGCGGGAATACTGCTAATTTTTGTGGGTGTGAGGGTAATGACATCGGTTGAGCGGGGTACTTCGTCGAGGGCGGCCATTTCACCAAAAACTTCGCCACGCCCCAGAATATTGAGGGTGATTTCTTTACCGTCGATATTATAAGTACGAATTTTTGCCCAGCCATCAAGGATGAAGTAGACGGAACCACCCCAATCATTTTCTAAAAGAATGACTTGGTTAGCGGGGTGAGAACGAGTTACAACGTGGCTTGCAGCTTTCTCAAGGCTTTCGTCTGGTAGACCTTGAAAAAATAATGCAGAAGCTATGAGGTCTTGAAAGTCGCTGTCAGGTTCTCGATTACCGTAACGGTCGTCCATAATCTTGTTGGTTCAAGGTCATTTGAAGCTGTAAACAATATCGTAATGTAGCTTACCCAAATATTTGGGGAGCAGGGTTGCTATTCGCTTCACACTCTATCAGTTTTACTATAATCTCTTCTATCTAAATCTTAAAGAGGTGTTGGCAGAAATCCTTAGGGTTCGTTCTTTTGGTAGGTGTAGGCGTACTGAATTTGGACAAATTTAGCCGTTTTGACACATAGATTAACAGTTTAAAGAAATTTCGATGCCCTTCTCAGGGTTAAACTTTATGATGAAAATGTCCATCGGTATTCTGGGATATTGGTGGCGTTGATTCTGGACAGGTACTACTGTGAATTTTGCAACTGATTTACCGCCCCTTATTGATGATTTGGAACGGGTTACTCAACTTTCTGATTCGGATAATCTTGAAACGCTTCAGCAGGATCTTTTGCAACAGCAGGAGGTGCTACTCAAGGTTAAGGACTATTTGGTTTATCTCTATGATCAAGGGAAAAATGCGGATCAATCGGATGATTTGATCATGTCTAGTCGCATGGGGGATGCTGGGGCGATCGCCGCCGCTGTGATCCAAGAACTACAGTTGAAGCGTACCGAGTGGGTTGCGCCCATTAGCCAAGAACTAGATCAACTGAGCGCCCAGAAACAGATCCTTGAGCGAGAAATTTATCGCCTCAATCAACAATATGAGAACGTCCTAGAACATTTCCCTCAGCAATTATTGGCCCATTTCCAAACCCTCTTACAGACTCAACTCAGTAAATCCGTGGAGCTGTTCGAGCAACGACTCCGCTACATTAGCTCTGTGACCCACTCCATGCCTGGCTTAGAAGATGCGGGCTTTGCCGCCAGCGAAGCGCAGGTCAATCCAGCCAGAACGCCGATGGAGCACGCCCAAGCAGTCCAGCACAACCTAGACCAATCTCTGACTAATCTAGACAACACGATTCAGTCTGTTTTTGGTGCGTTAGAAAAAGATATTTCGTCCTATCAACTTTCCCTGACCGATGATCTACGTCGTCTTAATGGCCTACAAACCACAACTGAACAAGCGACAAATGCCGATATTGTGACAGCGGAAGAGCTGATTGAGACAACAGAGGTTTCAACACCGACTCCGCCTTGGGAGCCAGAATCGCCAGAATTACAATCTGTGTTGGATGTCGAGCCGGCAGAAGCTGAGGTGGAGCCAGAATTAGCCGTTGATGCGCCGGAAACTTTGTCACTATTTGGTGACGATAACTTTAATTATTTTGAGACAACTGCTGCGACAGAAGAGACGGGTATTGACGATAGTGAGGCAATAAATACGGCTGATGCTTCGATGGCGATCGCCGAAAATTCAGTTCAAGAAGACTATTTAGATTTTGCCGCTTCAGTAACAGAAGAAGGTTTATTTGGCGAAGGCGCAATAGGAACGACGGAGGAAAGCTTGTTTGGCGAAGAGTCAACAGACATTACTGATGAGCAAAAAACGCAGGTCACTAATTTTCCTTTAGCTGAAGATATTGAAGGTGTTTCGGCCGAGTCTTTATTGTTTGGCGACCCGCTACCAGAGCCGGAAACTGAAGCGCCTTCAACTGACATTAGTGATTTACAGGCGGCGATCGCCACACCGACAACAGATGACTCGACAAAAGAGACTGATGCCCCCGAAGAAACCACAGTAAAAACGATTCAGTTGTTAACCGACCTGTTGGAAGATGGTTCTTTGAATGCACAGGATAATGGTGAGGATGAGGCGTTTGATCCAGAGGCTATGGACGAGGAAGAGGAAGGGAGCGTCGAAGATCTCAATCCTGATTTTGAAGGAGATGAGGATGATTCGCCAGTCTTAACGGTGTCTGTGCTTGATCCTGAAAAAATGGCTCAGTTGACAGAGGATTTGGAGCGTTACGAGGAAGCACCATCGAAAGAGAGTGAGTCTGCACCTGAAAATAGTGATGAGATTGAT
>JBARRZ010000253.1:0-3164 GCA_049644465.1 Limnothrix sp. | reverse complement strand
AAATAGAGCTTCAATCCGCAAAAAAATTATGATTGGAAATTGAGTAGAAGATAAATGCTAATCACTGTCAAAATGACACAATTAGCAATATTTCTTTAGTACAAGAAAATACCAATTATATTTCTTGTCCCACCTAATCACACAGCAAAGAAAAGCTGGCTAATTACAAAATCAGACGTGCAATCAGATAACTCAATCTCATTTTGATTTAACGAAAATCTAATCTGCCATGGAAATTATGACCTTGGTGGTCACTGGTCCCGTTGGTGCTGGCAAATCCACATTTATTCGCACAGTAAGCGAAATAGATGTAGTTGACACAGATCGACGAGCGACAGACGACACCTCCTCCCTCAAGCCCAAGACTACCGTTGCCTTTGACTTCGGACGCCTACAATTTGGTAGTAGCCGCGCACTGCATCTATACGGAACACCAGGTCAATCCCGGTTTGATTTTATGTGGGATATTTTAATCCGCAAAGCCCAAGGATATATTGTGTTGGTGGCAGCGAATCGCCCCCATGAATTTCGTTACTCAAGACGTATTTTGACCTTCATGCAACATCGAAGTCGAGTGCCGCTCGTTATTGCAATTAGTCATTCCGACTGCGAAGGAGCTTGGACTCCGGAAAATATTTTAGTTGCGATGGGTTACAACGCTCATAGAAAAGCGCCTCCAGTCATTTTGGTTGATCCTCGAAATCGAGCTTCTGTTGCAAAATCAATCGTGAAGTTAGTCCAGAGCGCAATGAAATGTACTCATGGTTTTTCGAAGGTTGGATAAAACCCGCTTTATTAAGACACTAGCTAATACTGATTAATCCTTGTCTTTTAAGAATAATCATCTTGAAATGACTGATATTTGCTGTATCTAGTAACTAAATTTAGTCAAGTTCTATCAAAATTGAGTATTTAATTCTGAGGCTTTTACAAAAATGTTTGGTTCTTTATCTGATTTTTCTTTAGGTGAACTGTTTCAAGTATTAGAACAAGGCGAACAGACAGGAAGATTGACAATTAATAGTCCAGATATTGATCAGTCTACGAAGAATCAGAGGCTTAACAAAACACCTCGTAATTACCATATTTGGTTTCGTCGAGGCTTAATTGTGGCGGCGGCTAATAGTCTGGACAATCAAGGTTTATCTAAACTGATTGATCAAAGATCATGGATCGAGGGAGGGACATCTGTTCTAGCACCGGGTTTTTGTAATACGAATTTGCCGTTAGGAATTTGTTTTAAATCTCATGGTCTGATTACGGCAGAGCAGCTTAAATTATTGTTTTCAGTTCAGGTTTTACGCCAAGTTTGTCAGTTGTTTACTCTATTGCATGGCCGCTATCATTTTGATGAAAAAGCGCCTTTGGCGTATCCAGAAATGACTGGTTTGAGTGCGCTGGCCACGGATGTAACTTTGGCTGGTTTGAGAAAGCTGAATGATTGGTCTGCTTTGGAAGATAAGTTGCCGGAGCCAGAGTCTGCGCTTTTGAGTATTGTGGAAGGTCAGCCTCATTTAAAGCTGAATCAGTCGGAGTTGAGGGTGTGGGAATTTGCTGATGGTACGGTTTCTCTGAAGGATGTTGCGGCTCGGCTCGATTTGTCTTTGGATAAAGTGCGAAAAATTGCGTTTCGTCTAAGTGTGGTTAATCTTGCGGAAGAGTTTCCGTTATTAATCTCTGCTTCTGACATGATGAATATTAGTTTGGATGATGAGCCGGTAGACGAGAAGAATAATCTATTTTTCTTAGAAGATCGGAGTCCGAAGATAGAGGCTGCGATACCTAAACATAATAACCAAGAGTTTACGGCTCCTCCTCCAGTGAGTGATGATTTTTTGCAGGAGCTAATGAAAAGCCTCAATAATTCGTAAGTGCTCGTTTTTCTGTATTGTCGATAGTTTTTTGTCTGATTTTAATGTGTGGAACTGTGGGGCGATCGCCTGTTATTTCTCCAAAATGCTTTACATTTAAAATTTTTAGCAAATTAACGCCTAAGACTCAAAAACGCGCTGCAGCTCGAAAATAATTTTGCAATAAAAACAACCACATGATGTACTCGCCAAGATCTCTGATTTGCGGCGACTACTAAACCGATGCAGCTTTTGCTGATTCGACATTGCGGCTCACCAAATGATGTTGCTATTTATCATTTTTAGCGTAAATCTATTCGCAATAAAAAAGGCATTCCAGCGAACGCCCTTACAAAAATTCAACTAAATAATGACGCCAGTCTAAGTTTCTTTATCCGGTGCAGTTGAGGCAACATACAACTCTTTAAGCTGTCTATCGCTCACTC
The DNA here is from genome assembly GCA_049644465.1 of Limnothrix sp. Classification (GTDB taxonomy): domain Bacteria; phylum Cyanobacteriota; class Cyanobacteriia; order Cyanobacteriales; family MRBY01; genus MRBY01. The sequence goes on along the minus strand of JBARRZ010000253.1, from coordinate 868 downwards.
CGGCAGGGGCATCGGTGAGGACACAACTGGCTTGTTGAGTTTTGGGGAAGGCGATTACGTCACGGATAGAGTCTTCCTTCGCCATCAGCATCACGAGACGGTCTAAACCGTAGGCGATACCACCATGGGGCGGTGTGCCATATTCAAAGGCTTCGAGGAGGAACCCAAACTTTTCCTTGGCTTCTTCGTCAGAGAGACCGATGGTTGCAAAGACTTTTTCCTGCACATCCCGTTGATAAATTCGCAAACTACCACCACCCACTTCGATGCCGTTTAAAACGATGTCGTAGGCGAGGGCGCGGGCTGTGGCAAGGTCGTCAATGTCTTCTGGGTTGGGTGCGGTGAAGGGGTGGTGCAAGGCTTCGAGGCGTTTTTCGTCGCTATTGTACTCGAACATCGGGAACTCGGTTACCCACACAAAGTTGAGCTGATCTTCGGCGATGAGACCCATTTCTGCGCCCACAACTTGCCGCACGCGGTCGAGGGATTTGTTAACTATGTCGGTTTCGCCTGCGCCAAAGAGCAGCAATGTGCCGGGTTCTGCGCCAGTGCGGGTTAGCAGTTCAGTTTTCTGTTCATCGCTGAGGTTATCTTTGATTGCGCCGATGGTATCGATCGCCCCGTCTTCGCGCACACGGATAAAGGCTAATCCTTTTGCACCCATGGCACAGGCTTCGTTAAAGAGGTCGCCACCGGGCTTGATGCGGACATTGGAAATGGCATCATTACCGTTGGGGATCGGTAAAACTTTGACCTGCCCACCTTTTTTCACTGCGCCAGAAAATACTTTGAAACCCATATCTTTGACGATATCGGAGACGTTGACCAGCTCTAAGCCGAAACGGGTATCGGGGCGATCGCAGCCGTA